>JAIKYU010000025.1 GCA_024682835.1 Lachnospiraceae bacterium
AGGATGGATTCAACAAGGTTTTTGACTGATCTCAATCTGCTGACCCGTGCTGACCCAAATTCTCAACCATAAGAAAATCCCGAAACGCCCTGTTCATGAGCATTTCGGGAAATCTCTGTCATAGCCCGTAGCGGAATCGAACCGCTGTTTCCGCCGTGAGAGGGCGGCGTCTTAACCGCTTGACCAACGAGCCACGCGCGCCAATCGCGCAACATTGATATATTACTATATTCGAAGCAGGAATGCAAGCACTTTCACTAAAAAACCCTTTGCCCTGCTCAAAGACGGATCTTCAACACCCCCGGATAGCGGGAATCCCGATTCTCTGGCAAATCCACCACAAGAATCCCCGCGTGCTGCACGTAATGCACCGGCCCCCGCCCCAGATAGTCGACGCCGTGAACCTCTTCCTCCGAAGTCAGGGTGGTGATGACGGCCGTGTCACTGTGTTCCGGTTTCATTACAAATGCATACAGGCAGCCGTCCTTCTGCGTGAAGCGGAAATCATTCTCCTGCCAGTCCACCTGATCCTCCCGAAAGCCGTCAATGATGACACCGGAATGCCCCTCGCCGGACACCCGGAACGGTCTTGTGTCGTAGATTGCTTCACCATTCACGGAAAACCAGGATGCAAGCTCGGAAAGAATGTAATCCGCTTCTTCATCAATGGTTCCGTCGGGACGCTGGAGAATGTTGAGCAGCATCGTGCCGTTCTTCGCCACAGAATCAATAAGGATATCGATGATATGCCCCGGCTTCTTATAGACCGCCTTTTTGTCATAAAACCATCCACCGATGCATGTTTCGGACTGCCACGGCTCCGATGAGATATCGGGAAGCTGGCTTCTTTCGATGTCGAGCGTCCCCACCCGGTAGATTGCCTCCGCGCGGTTTTTCTGCGTGTAGACGGCGCGGTTTGATCCGTATTTCTTCTCAGAAGTGTTATACAGGTGCGCCACGGCCTCCAGTCCGTAGCGATACAGGCTCCCGTCATCCGGAATATCATTGTCCTCGAAGGGCAGCGAGCTGTCAGAATAAAGCATATCGGGCTGGTACTGATCAATAATCTCATGCATGACCTTCAGCCAGTATTCATGGAAGGCTTCATTTTTCGTGAGCCACACCCACTTGTCCTCCTCGCCCGGCTTTGCAACATGCTCGTAGTTGTCGTGGTAAAAATCGCGATATTCGGGGTCATTGCCATCATAGGGAATCCCCGCATACGGGCCGTATGTGTCGGCACCCTTGTTGGAACGCCACCAGGCGAAGGAGGCGCCCAGATGCTCGGTGAGTCCGAAGGGCAGATGATGCCTTTCCGCGGCCGCCTTCCACAGACCGCAGATATCCTTGTGCGGTCCCACATCGACGCTGTTAAAGCGATTCAGCCGGGAGGCGAAATTGAAAAAGTGATCGTGATGTACCGCCTGTGCGACAAAGAAGCGTGCGCCGGCCTTAACATACTTGTCCATCAACGCGTCGGGATCAAAGTTTTCCGCCTTCCAGAGCGCACAGATGTCCTTATAGCCAAATTTGGAGGGATGTCCGTAGGTACGCAGATGATATTCGTACTGTTCGGTTCCCTGAATATACATGTTGCGTGCATACCAGTCGCCGCACATCGGCACGCACTGCGGCCCCCAGTGACTCCAGATGCCGAATTTCGCGTTTCGAAACCAGTCGGGGCACTGATGGGTCTTCAGGGATTCAAACGTGGCTTCAAACATATCCATCCTCCTATTTGCGAAGCAGCAGTCAACCCGTCAGCCGCGCTTTTCCGCAGCATCATCTCTTTTTCCGTCCGTCTTTGGGCAGTCAAACCGCATGGTCAGGACATTGCGTTCATTTCGGCGACTATAGAGCATTTCCTTCGAATACATCCGGGCAAGCTTGATGCCCATGCCCCCCTGGTCCAGCTCTTCAAATTCCTTTTCCCGTACCTGCGCGGTGACCGGATCAAACGGAATCCCATTGTCCACAAACACAACCGTGCAGATCTCCGCTGTCCTGTCGCAGGAAAAAGACACCTGATCCGCGCCGGAGTAATTCACAATATTGACGAACATCTCTTCACAGGCAAGAATGATCTGATTGGTGTGCTCATCGGCCCCCAGAGAGGAACGAATCATATCCTTCACCGAGCGGAAGGAGGCCATCTCTGGTGTCAGTGTCCGTGTCCCGTCCGTATGGTCATGAAACAGGAAAGCGGTACAGGTGATATCATCAAACTGCTCCGCGCTCCCCGCAAATTGCCCGACGGCGTCAATGACCGTTTGAACAATCGTCCTGGGGCTGCCGTTCTTTCCTCCCTCCCGGTACTTTTGGCTGACGGTGTCTTTCAGGCGCTCCTCTCCGAACTGTTCCATCTCCGGATTGATCGCTTCCGTCACACCGTCCGTATACATGAGCAGCCCTTCCCCGTCGCCCAGCTTTAGTTCCTCCTCCACGATCCCCACGTCGGGGAACATTCCCAGCGCCACGCCTCTGTGCATTTTTAGCCAGGACACCTTGCCGCTTAAGAAAAGCGGCGCGTTGTGGCCACCGTTGGCATATCGGAGCACGCCGGTCTGCAGATCAAGGATTGCCGCAAAGGTGGTGGCAAACATATTCTCCGGATTGGATGCGCACAGCTCGTTGTTTGCTCTGTTGAGTGTGTCCGCGACGCCGATACCGGCCATCAGATTCTCACGGATAATCGTCCGCACCATCGTCATAAACAGAGCTGCGGAAACTCCCTTTCCGGAAATGTCCGCAATGACGATACATACCTCCCGTTCATTCCGGGTAAAAATATCATAGAAGTCACCGCCGACCTCCCTGGCGGGATACATGCAGCCGTATGTTTCGTAGTTGTCGCCCGAGACCCCCTGTTCCTGCGGTATGATACCCAGCTGAATGTTCCGTGCGACCGCCAGCTGTGTCTGATTCAGTGTTTTCTCGCTGATGAGGGCTTCGATATCCTCCACATAGCGGGAAATATCATCCGCCATTTCATCGAAGGAATCCTCGATATCGGTGATCTCATCATCCAGCAGCGATTTCCTCGGCTGCGCCTGAATCTTGTTCTTCCTGTCCTCTACAAAGCTTTTCATTCTTCCGGACAGCAAATGCACGGGGATGATGATCAGCTGTCTGATCAGCAGCAAAGCGATAAAATAGGTACACGCGATGACGAGCGAGCCGATAATCAGCATCATCTTCAGATTATCAAAGGCAATCCCGCGAATCCGTTCTATGCTGTAATCCGCGCCGATCAGCGCAATCAAATCACCGGTATCACTGTATACGGGCAGCACATACATGCACACCCAGCCGTACTCATTTTTGATAAACTCAAACTGGCCGTCACTTGCACCGTCCAAAATCCTGATTTCCGCGTCATAGGGCGGCTGCACTTCAATCGACCCATAGCCATAGTTTTCGTTCGCCCTGGCGTCATCCTCATCATCTTTTGCCGCAACGACAAAATACTGTTTGTTTTTCTCTTCATTCAGTCTGTACAGATACAGGTACTTCAGTCCGGCCCTTCGGCAGATATCCTGGAACGAATCGTGCATTTCCCTGCGCAGCTCCTCGTCATCCTGCATGGCAGTCACTGCATTCCTTTCACCGATTTCACGCAGTGCCATGGAGGCAGCCAGCTCCGCTACCGATTTGGCCTCTCTGGCCGCACAATTCATCATATAATTGTAGCTGACGAAAAAAATGAGAAGCGAGGAAAGGATCAATGCCGCAATGAACAGCAGCGCGATGCGCAAAAAGATGGTAATTCTCAGTTTTTTTCTGTTGCTTTTCCCCATGATCATCTCTCCGAACACAGATCAGAGCGCATTCCCTGCATTCGAATTATAACAGGTTTTTGATACGGAGAAAAGAGAATCTATACGAAGCGCTGCTGCTCTTCGTCCCAACGGTAATCAACAGAAAGCAGTTTATCCTTTACAGCCGCGCCCTGTTCCTCGGACAGGGCGTGGCTTTTGACAAATTCTTCATAGCCGCCGTCGTGATCCCTGAGCCAGGTATTCACATAGGACAGCAGCAGCATCGGATCATTCGGTATCATACACCGGCTCCTTCCCCGTTTATCGCTTCGGCCACCAGCTCGCCGTCCACGGCATCGAACCGGATCACGTCGTGCGGATTCAGCCGGTCCTCGAGAATCAGCCTGGCGGACATGGTTTCCACGTGCTTCTGCACAAATCTTTTCAACGGTCTCGCGCCATAGGAAGGATCGTATGCCTTCTCCGTGACGAAGCTCTTCGCCGCATCCGTCATCCGGACGGCAATTTCACGATCCGCAAGCCTGCGGTTGAGATCCTCAAGAATCAGATCAATGATTCCTCGGATGTTTTCTCTGGTTAACGGCTTAAAGCAGATGGTCTCATCCAGACGGTTCAGGAATTCCGGTCTGAAATGCAGCCGCAGCTCATCCATCGCCTCGTTCTTTGCTTCCTCCGACAGCTCTCCCTCCGCATTGATCCCATCCAGCAGATACGGCGCTCCGATGTTGGAGGTCATGATCAGGATCGTGTTCTTGAAATCAACCGTTCTGCCCTGGGAATCCGTAATGCGTCCGTCGTCCAACACCTGAAGCAGGACGTTGAACACATCGGCATGCGCCTTCTCCACCTCGTCAAACAGGACTACGGAATAAGGGTGTCTGCGCACAGCCTCGGTGAGCTGTCCTCCCTCATCGTAGCCCACATAGCCGGGAGGTGCTCCGATCAGGCGCGATACACTGTGTTTTTCCATGTATTCGCTCATGTCAATGCGGACGATATTGCTCTCATCGTCGAACAACGCCTCTGCAAGGGATTTTGCGAGCTCCGTCTTGCCCACTCCCGTAGGGCCGAGGAACAGGAAGGATCCGATCGGTCTCGTGGGATCCTTGATACCGGCCCTGGATCGCATGATGGATTCCGCGACCAGTTCCACCGCTTCATCCTGTCCGATCACACGACGGTGCAGCTCCTCCGCAAGATGCAGGGTTTTGCTCCGCTCACTCTCAGACAGCTTGGCCACGGGAATACCGGTCCACTTGGAGACCACCCGGGCGATCTCCTCCTCGGTGACGCGTTCGCTGACCAGCCGTTCGCCCTCGTGCTCCTGAAGGGATTTTTCCCCCTCTTCCAGGCTTTTTTGCAGATCCGGAAGTCGTCCGTACTGCAGTTCTCCGGCTTTTGCATAATCCCCTTCCCGCGTCGCTATTTCGATCTGTCTGCGGATTTCCTGGATTTCCTCCCGCAGCGACTTCAGCCGCTCCCCGGCGCTCTTTTCATTCTCCCAGCGCGCTTTTTTGCCGTTGTACTCCTCACGCGCCTCAGCGAGCTCCTTTTCCAGATTCTCCAATCGTTCACGGCTGAGTGAGTCATCCTCCTTCTTCAGCGCAATCTCCCGGATCTCCATCTGGGTGATCCGGCTGCCGAGCTCTGCGATTTCGATCGGCATGGTGTCCTTGTCGGTCTCAATCATTGCGCAGGCTTCATCCACCAGATCGATCGCCTTGTCCGGCAGAAAACGGTCACTGATGTAGCGGTCGGACAGCACCGCGGCAGAAACCAGCGCATTGTCCGTAATCTTCACATTGTGATAATTCTCGTAGCTCTCCTTGATCCCGTTCAGAATGGCAATCGTGTCCTGCACGGTCGGTTCGTCAACCATGACAGGCTGAAACCGGCGCTCCAGCGCCTTATCCTTCTCAATATACTGCCGGTATTCGTTCAGTGTGGTCGCGCCGATGCAGTGCAGCTCACCGCGCGCAAGCATGGGCTTTAACATGTTGCCCGCATCCAGCGCGCCGTCCGTCTTGCCCGCCCCGACAATCGTATGCAGCTCATCGATGAAGAGAATGATCTCTCCGTCGCTTGCCGCCACATCCTCCAGCACAGCCTTCAGACGCTCCTCAAATTCCCCGCGGTATTTCGCACCAGCCACCAGCGCGCCCATATCCAGCGAAAAGATCTTTTTGTTCCGGAGCGCCTGCGGAATCCCCTTATCGTCGGCGATGCGCTGCGCCAGTGCTTCCACCACGGCCGTCTTGCCCACGCCGGGCTCGCCGATCAGCACAGGGTTATTCTTGGTCTTGCGTGAAAGGATCTGGATGACGGCCCGAATCTCCTCCTCCCGGCCGATCACCGGCCCGAGCTTCTGCCGTCTGGCCTTGCCCACCAGCTCCTCGCCATATTTCTCCAGTGTGTCATAGGTGGCTTCCGGGGAATCGGTGTTGACCGTACGGTTGCCGCGCACCTCCTGAAGCGCCTGCAAAAAACGATCGCGTGTGATGCCATACTCCCGGAAAATCTCCTTGATCTCCCTGTTGGGATACCGCAGCATGGCCAGAAACAACGCTTCTACCGACACATAGGAATCGCCCAGTGCCTTAGCCTCATTTTCCGCATGCGTCAGCACCTTGTTAAGATCCGCGCCTATATAAGGCTGCGCCGACTGCCCCTGCACCTTGACGCGGCGGTTAACGCCCTCTTCCACGCGTGTGATAAAAGCTTCCGCGTCGATATCCATCTTTTCAATCAGCTTGCGGATCAGCGAGTCATCCAGCGTCAGCAGGGAATACAGCAGATGCTCCTGCTCGAGCTCCTGGTTGCCGTATTCCACCGCGATATCCATCAGACGATTGACCGCTTCCTGAGACTTCTGGGTAAACTTGGTGATATTCATGGCGCCCCTCCAATCCTTTTGTGATCGCGCGTTGCGCAGAGATCTTTTGTTTGTTCTATAACGAGTATAACAACAAAAAAGACCCTGTCAAGCGGACAGGGGAAATTTTATGAACAGTTTATATTTATGCGCTTCTCGAGTTCGGCGAGGAGCTCCTCTCTTCCTTCCTTTGTCGCGGAGGAGAACGGTATGAAAATGCCATCCTCCGGAAATCCGAGTGCATCGCGCACGGCATTCAGCTGTGCATCGCGTTCGCTCTTTTTGAGCTTATCCACCTTGGTCGCGATCACGGCCACCGGCAGCTTGTGATAAAGAAGCCATTCCGCCATCATCCGGTCATCCTGTGTCGGTGCGTGGCGGGAATCGACCAGCAGGAAAATAAGGCAAAGGGAGGGCGACCCCGTCAGGTATCGTTCTATCATCTTTCCCCATTTTTCCCTTGTCGTCCGGCTCACTTTTGCGTAGCCGTAGCCGGGCAGGTCAACCAGATAGAGCATATCATTGATGTTGTAATAGTTGACCGTCTGCGTTTTTCCCGGATCGCCGCTGGTGCGCGCATAGTTTTTGCGCTGCATGAGCGTGTTGATGAGCGAGGATTTTCCCACGTTGCTGCGCCCTAAAAAAGCAAATTCCGGAAACGAAGTCTCCGGAAATTTGCTGGTGATGCCGCATACCGTATCAAGATTTACCTTTCTGATCTTCATGACACGCCCTGCAGACGTATTATTCCGCCTTCTTAAACGGACGCTTTCCTGCGCCGCGCGTGACGATCAGCGGTTGTGATTCCCGTTTCACCGATTCCTCGGTCATCACCACCTCCGTGATATCCTCGTTGGAAGGGATCTCATACATGACATCCATCATGGCCTTTTCCATGATGGCCCGCAGGCCGCGGGCGCCTGTCTTCTGGTCGTAAGCCAGATCGGCAATTCTTTCGATCGCATCCTTTTCAAAGGAGAGCTTTACGCCGTCCATGTCAAACAGCACCTGATACTGCTTGACCAGCGCGTTTTTGGGCTTGGTCAGGATCTCCACAAGTGCATCGCGGTTCAGGCCCTCCAGGGTGACCATGATCGGCACACGTCCGACAAATTCAGGAATCAGGCCGAATTTGATCAGATCCTGCGGCGTGACATCCCTCAGGATCTCACTGATCTCGCGCTCGTTCTTGTCGGCGATCTCCGCGTTAAATCCGATGGAATTGCGGTCAAGACGCGCCTCAACAATCTTCTCCAGACCGTCAAAGGCACCGCCGCAGATAAACAGGATATTCGAGGTGTCGATCGTCAGCAGCTCCTGGTGGGGGTGCTTTCTTCCGCCCTGCGGCGGGACGCTCGCAACCGTTCCTTCGATGATCTTAAGAAGCGCCTGCTGGACGCCTTCGCCCGAAACATCCCTGGTGATGGAGACATTCTCACTCTTCTTGGTGATTTTGTCGATTTCGTCAATATAGACGATCCCGTACTGTGCACGCTCAATGTCATAGTCGGCAGCCTGAATCAGCTTCAGCAGAATATTCTCCACGTCCTCACCGACATAGCCTGCCTCCGTCAACGTCGTCGCATCGGCGATCGCGAACGGCACATTGATGATCCGTGCAAGCGTCTGTGCCAGATAGGTCTTGCCACAGCCCGTGGGCCCGATCATCAGGATATTGCTCTTCTGCAGCTCCACGTCGCCGGTGTGCTCCTCAGGAGAAAGCACACGCTTGTAGTGATTGTAGACGGATACAGCGAAGACCTTCTTGGCCTCATCCTGCCCGATGACATATTGATCAAGGAACTCCCGGATCTCAGCGGGCTTTAGAAGATTGATCCGACCGTTCTCCCCGTCGGCATTCTCCGCGCCGTTCTCCTCCTCGAATTCCTCCTCGATGATATTGGCGCAGATGCTCACACATTCATCACAGATATATACACCCGCAGGTCCTGCAATCAGCTTGCGGACCTGATCCTGTGTCTTGTTGCAGAAATTGCAGCGAACTTCCCCCGGAAAACGACTCATCATTCTTACTTATCCTTATCCTTGTTCTTATCCTTCTTCTCATCTGCACGTGCTGAAATGACGGAATCAATCAGACCGTATTCCATCGCCTCCTGAGCGCTCATCCAGTTGTCACGCTCCGTGTCCTCCGCGATGCGCTCAATCGGCTTGCCTGTATTATCGGCAAGGATCTTGTTCAGGTTTTCTCTCGTGCGGAGAATATGCTTCGCGGCGATTTCGATTTCGGTCGCCTGTCCGCGCGAACCGCCGGAGGGCTGATGAATCATGATCTCCGCATTCGGCAGCGCCTGCCGCTTGCCCTTGGCACCGCCGGCCAGCAGAAACGCCCCCATGCTTGCAGCCATGCCGACACAGATCGTCGCCACGTCGCATTTGATGTAATTCATCGTGTCGTAGATTGCCATGCCGCTTGTGATCTCGCCGCCGGGGCTGTTGATATAGAGATGAATATCCTTCTCCGGATCCTCTGCCTCGAGGAAAAGGAGCTGCGCCACCACCACGCTCGCGGAATTGGCGTCCACTTCCTCGCCAAGGAAAATGATCCGCTCCTTTAACAGTCTTGAATAAATGTCATACGAGCGCTCTCCGCGGCTCGTCTGCTCAATAACATAAGGGATCAGACTCATTGTTTCACCTCTCACTTCTTTTCCTTAACCTGTTCCATGACGAATTTCGTGGCCTTCTCGATCTCCGAATTCTCGCGGATCTCTCTGATCTGCGCTCTGGAAAGAAGCTTCTTCAGCTCATCGAGCGACATCTTATAGTCATCGGCCTGCTTCTGAAGGATTTCCTCCAGTTCCTCATCCGAAACACGCAGATCCTCTTTCCTTGCGATCTCCTCGAGCACCAGCGCGCCCTTGAGGCGCTTCTCGACAGAGGGCTTCATCTGGTCACGCATGGCCTCCACCGTCTGCCCGGTGTACTGAATGTACTGCTCAAGAGAAAGACCCTGCATCCGAAGCTGCTGCGCGTAATTGCGCATGGTCATATCGATATTGCTCTCCACCATCGCCTCCGGCAGTTCAAGTTCGGAATCCGCGACGATTTCATCGATCACCTGATCCTCGCGCTCCTTCTCCGCGTCCGCGTGCTTTTTCTCGGAAAGCTTTTTCTTCACGTCCTCCTGATACTCGGCAAAGGTTTCAAACTCGGAAACATCGCTCGCGTAATCGTCGTTCAGCTCCGGAAGCTCCTTCTCGCGGATCCCGTGGACGGTGCATTTAAAGACCGCCTCCTTCGACCGGAGCGATTCCTCATGGTAGTCCTCGGGGAAGGTGACCTCCACATCGAGCTCTTTGTCGATCTCCGCGCCGATAAGCTTTTCCTCAAAGCCGGGGATGAAGGAGCCCGAACCGATGGTCAACGGGTAATTCTCCCCCTTACCGCCTTCAAACGCCTCACCGTCGATAAAGCCTTCAAAATCCAGCGTCACGGTGTCCCCGTCCTTGACAGGGCGGTCTGTGACATCCACGCTCCTCGCATTCATCCCGCGGACGCGCTCAATCTCTGCCGTAAGCTCCTCATCGGAAACCGTGTCGTCAATCTTACTGACCTTGATTCCCTTATACTTTCCAAGCTTGACCGGAGGCCGCAGCGCCACTTTGGCGGTGTAGATAAACGGCTTCCCGCTCTCAACCTGCACCACGGCGATCTCGGGCATCGACACGATCTCCTCTCCGGAGTCCTCGGCCGCGTCGCTGTATGTGGAATCGATCACATCGTTGGCGGCATCCTCGTAAAAAATGCCGGCGCCGTAAAGCTTTTCGATCATCTTTCTGGGGGCCTTGCCCTTGCGGAAGCCGGGCACATTGATGCGGCCGCGGGACGCGCGGTACGCCTTATCAATCGCCTGCTCCAGGGTGTCAGCGTCGATCTCGATCGTGAGAAGCGCCATATTGTTGTCCTGTTTTTCGACCTTTACACTCATTCCTTTACCTGACCTTCCTTTGGTGATTGGCAAAACATACACGAAATAGCATTATATCAATTCCTTTCAGATAATGCAAGCCACGCATTGGAATAGTGCTCATCCCCCGTCACCTCTCTGCCGAACCAGTCCGCCGGATGATACGCGGCTGCGATCTCCTCGGAAGGAAATTCCACCTCTGCGATCTGCAGCCCCTCGAATTCCCCGGAAAAAACATCCAGTTCAATCTGTCCTTCCCCGGAGGCCGCCCAAGACGCCGCATCAGCGTTCGCCGCATGCGAAAACGCGTCTGCATTGAGCGGAATAAGAACCCGTCTCTTTTCGATCAGTCTCCCGTCCGCCTTTGCCAGCAGGTGGTCAAAGGCCTCCTTAGACAGCGGCAGGTTGTATTCCTCCTGCCCGATCTGTCCCGCCTGCCTCAGGCCTTTGTAGGTCATATAATACTGATCATCCTCCCTGCGCACGCGCACAGCGGGATGGCGGCACAGATAGCCCTGTACGATCTCATGATAAGGAAAGCGCTCCGGATTCTCCGGAAACGCTTTCACCAGAAATTTCCTTTCAATTTCCATACCCATATCGCGTTCTCAATTCCCTCCGTCAGCGACAGTAAGCCCTGCCGCAATCGCGTGAAGCCGGTGCTGCAGCCCGCGAAACCTCCCTGTAGGATTCACCGGCGATAAACGATCCTCTTCGCCATCTCTTCCGCTGCGCCCGGATCCAGCAGTCTCTCAATCAAGGCCAGACCGAACGGTATCGCAGTGCCCATTCCGCGGCTCGTCGTAAAATGCCCGTCAACCGCCACCTCCTCAGTGACCACCTCTGCCCCGTCCAGCGCATCCTCACAGCCGGGATAGCAGCAGGCGCGCCGTCCCCTTAAAAGTCCCATCTCGCCAAAGACGGTCGGCGCCGCACAGATAGCGGCCAGATATTTGCCCGCCGCATCAAAGGCCCGAATCTGTTCCGCAAGCGGAGCACAGGCCTTCAGATTCTTTGTGCCGGGCATCCCGCCGGGCAGAATCAGCATATCCAGACTGGAGAAGTCCACCTCCCCAAGCACCCCGTCCGCCTGCACCTTGATTCCGTGCGAGCCCGTTACCTCAACCTTCTCGCTGATCGAAACCATCCGGCATTCGATCCCTGCCCGCCTGAGCAGATCCACCACCGTCAGTGCCTCGATTTCCTCAAAACCGTCCGCAAGAAAAACCGCCGTCTGTGCCATCTCCGCTCCCTTCCTCAACCAAATTCAATATCACTTGCTATTTTATGAATTCTTCCGTACAGCCTGGTCATCCGGCGGATCCGCTCCGTCAGCTTTTCCGTGAGCAACCCGCTCTTCATCCGCCAGATCCAGTTGCCCCCGAGCGTGGACGGATGATTGATCCGTGCCTCGCTCCCCAGACCGAGCCAGTCCTGCATCGGAATGACCACCGTGTCCGCCACCGATGCGAATGCAGCCCGGATCAGAGCCGTCGCCGGATCCGTGCTGTCTGTCTCCGGGTAACCGAGATACTCTCTGGCATAGGCGCGGTCGGCTTCGGGAATCTCATCAAACCAGCTGTTCGTCGTGTCATTGTCATGTGTTCCCGTATAAACGACACAGTTTGTCGGATAATGATGCGGCAGATAATCGCTCTCCTCGCGGGAGTCAAACGCAAACTGCAGCACCTTCATGCCCGGATATCCCGTGTCCGCCACCAGCTTCAAAACCTCCGGAGTGAGAAATCCCAGATCCTCGGCAATCACCGGCACGTCTCCCAGCTTTTCATGAAGTGTCTCGAAGAATGCATGATCCGGTCCCTTTTCCCACCGGCCGAATTCCGCCGTCTTATGACCGTAGGGGATGGAATAATAGGATTCGAACCCCCGGAAGTGATCGATTCGCAGCACATCACACATTGAAAAGGCGTGCCTCAGACGCTCCATCCACCATGCAAAGCCCGTTTCCGCGTGTTTCTGCCACCGGTAGAGCGGGTTGCCCCACAGCTGTCCGGTCGCGGAAAAGGCATCGGGCGGACAGCCCGCCACTGCAATCGGAACCCTGTCTTCATCCAGCTGGAAGAGCTCGGGATTCGCCCACACATCGGAGGAATCCGGTGCGACGTAGATCGGGATATCGCCGATGATCCGCACGCCTGCTTCGCCCGCATAGCGTTTCAGCTCCGCATACTGGACGGCAAACAGATACTGAAGAAATGCGTGAAAGTCAATCTCCTCCGCGTACTTCCTGCGCGCCGCGGCAATCGCAGCGGGCTCGCGGAGGCGCAGCGCCGCATCCCATTCCAGAAAGCTCTTTCCGCCGTAGGCGGTCTTCAATGCCATAAAGAGGGAAAAATCATCGAGCCAGTCGACATTTTTCGCTGTAAAATCCGCGTAATCACTCCGCAGCTTTCTAAACTCCCCCACACCGTCGGGTGTCAGAAGAAAGCGGTCGTACGCTTTGCGCAGCAAAACAAACCGCTGCCGGTACAGCTCTTCATAATCAATCGGCACGCCGTCCGGTTTTTCCTCCGCCGCGGCCTCCGATTCCGTCAGAAGACCGTCCTCGACCAGCGTGTCAATGTCGATGAAATACGGATTGCCCGCATAGGTTGAAAAGGACTGATACGGACTGTCCCCGTAACTGGTCGGCCCCATCGGCAGTATCTGCCAATAGGACTGCCCTGCTTCGCGGAGAAAATCCACAAACCGGCATGCCTCTTTTCCAAGCGAACCGATCCCATATCTGCCGGGCAGGGAAAAAACGGGCAGCAGAATCCCTGCCGCACGACCTAGTTGAGCCGATCCTCCCGCCATATGATTCCTTTCCACTGATTGAGCTGCTCCGTCGTCATAAAGCCCATGGAGGTGCCCATGTATCCGATCTTGTAGGATGCGAAGAGCAATGCCATCTTGATCGCGTTGACCGAATCCCCGTCCTCCGCATAATAATGCAGGAAACAGGAATAGAGGGCATTGCCGGCGCCGACCGCATTGACCACCTCATTGATGCTCACGGTGTTATAGTGCGCATTCAGTCGCATTTTTTTATCGTACAGAATGAGACCCTTGGCGCCCTGGCCGAGAATAATGACATCCGTGCCGTACTTGTCTCCGATCCGCTGAACGAACTCATAGGGATCCATGTCGCCGATATCATCGTCACTGAAATACAGGACATTAGCCGCTTTCAGGAAGTCCGCGCTGTACACCTCGGTTCTTTCGGAGAAATTGCGAATATTGACAGCGATTTTTTTGTGATTCCGAACGGCCTCCTCCAGAATCGGCCGGCAGAAGTTGGCGTTGGCCAGCACCGCGAAATCACACTGAGGCACCAGCCGTTCAATGGTTCCTCTGTCGTAGACGCTGTCACGGATATCCTTGATATCCTCAAAGATCTGCTCCTGGCGGTTTTCATCCACCAGAACGACTGCCAGCGGCGTGTCCCCCTTGGTCCGCTGCACATAATTGGTCGGCACGGACACCTCGTGGTGAGGCGGGTTCATCATCGATATGTCCTGATTCTTCCCGAAAAAAGTGAGAAACATCACATCGTCGCCGAGCCACTTGAGTGCCAGCGATTCATTGTAGGCATCGCCGCCGACATCCGTGAAAATGGTGTTCGGTTTGTTGGTCAGAGGCGCGTACTCGACCGGTACTCCGTCCACCTTGACAATCGTCTCAATCTGTGTGATTCCAGCCAGCAAAAAACGATTCATGCTTCTACCTCTCTTTCCTGTTCCTCGTCTGTATAACACAACTGCCGCATCATGGACAGATACGCCTCACATGTCGAAGCATACTCTTCCGGCGCACCCTCCTCCAGCCGCAGCACATCCGTCAGAATCGAGCGAAAAGCGCCGGAGAGCATCCTGCCGATCATCTTCTGATCCGCCTCCGGCTTCAGACGCGAAAGCTCCACATGCTCGCTGATCATCCTGCTCTGCTCCGCGCGTTGAATAATCTGCCGTCCGACAGCCTTCGCGGCCGTCTCATTCTCTTCCCGGTCCGCGCGGTCCAAAAACAGAGACAGATACGGGTAGCGCTTCATGCAGTTGACCTGCGCCTTCAGAAGCTGTCCGCGCAGCACGAAATAGTCCGTCTCCGTCTTTCCGACACAGGTGGAAATCTCCAGCTGCTCATATCTCATCGCATAATCATAGAGGAAAACATAGAGTCCAAGCTTGGACGTGAAATAATGGAACAGCAGCCCCTTGCTGACCCCCGCCTCACGAACGATATCATCCGTGCTCGCATGCGCATAGCCGGCGTTTGCAAACACCTTCAGTGCCGCATTGATCATCCGGTCCTGCTTTTCCTTCTTCAGATCAAAAAATTTTTCGTTCAAATACGCGCTCCGTTCTAAACTCGGACGGTTGGTTGACCCATCGGGTCGATGTGTATATCATAGCATACTTGCTTTTTCTTTGCAAAGATATTTCCACCCTCTTTTTTTTCGACGGGAAATGGGGTATGATGATTGCAGGAGTATTGTGTCGCATTGATGCGACGGTTGACACAAAGGAGGAAACCATGGCTAAAAGCGGCTTCGGCAAGTTTCTCACCCTATGCACGATCGCGGCGGCGGCCGCTGCGGGTGTATACTACTATTTAAGCAAGCAGGACGATTCGTTCCTGAGGGATTTTGACGATGATTTTGACGATTTCGACGACTTCGAGGACAGCGACGCCACCGACTCGCGCAATTATGTGGATCTGGAGGGCGATTCCTCACTGGACAAAGCCTCCGGGGAGGCGGAAGAAAAGGCTGACGGTGATTCATCCGACCCGAAGGATCACGCGGATGACAACACGTTTCATGTAGCAGACGAGACAGATCCCCTCTGAGCGCCGGCATCACGCGCTCCTGACTTTACAGGTGAAAAATCCCCCGCCCTGCGGGGGATTTTTATGCCCTCAGAACGCCTCCGTTTATCAGTGAACCGCCATTTTCTTTACCGTTTCCACAATCTCATCCTTCAGCTCCCTCGTTTTGTCCTTGATGTGGCTGCTTGCCGAATGGGACAGCAAAACCGTGCTGACCATTTTGGATGCCGTCTGATAATCTCCGACCTCAAAGGCAAGCGCCGCGAGCAGATAGTCGGTTGTCGGCTCGTCCATGCCGCACATGGGATAGCCTTCCTTCTGTCTGGCCAGAACAAATCCCTCAAGGGCATTCTTCAGGAAGCTTTTCTCCAACGCCTCGTTTTCCGTTTTGATCTGCTTGTAATCGGGCGAATTCCGGTCCAGAACATCGCGCTCTCCGCGCATGATCCAGGCCATTTTCAGGCACAGATACGCCTTTTCGCTGCTCTTGGCCATCTTGGCCTTGGCATTGGCAAGCGCCAGCTGAAAACGAAGCTTCGCATCCTCGTAGGTGTAATACTCCTCCCCCCAGATCTGCGGCCGGTAATTCACACAGATCTGCTTTCTCACGTTCTCGATCTGCATCCTGGTCGGATTGTTGAAATAACGGGTCAGTGCCGCATACCCGCATATCGGGCATGCCACCACGTCATATTTCACCTGATCCACCGGCGTGTAAACCTGCCGCAGATCGCGTTCGATACGCATCAGACGGTTTTTGCCGGTACGAATCGTCTTATTCTTGAAGGCGTTCTCACAGACAGGGCAGGTGTAGCTCTTATCAAAGAGCAGATCCTTTTCCCCCAGCTGCACGACTTCCTTCACAACCGCGGGTGCTTTCTTGACCTCTTCCCGCTCCGGTTCGGCAAACAGATCGCCCTGTGCCAGATCGCCCAGTCCCAGATTGCCGAAATCGGAAAAAATATCTGTTGCCATTCTTGCCCCTCCTTACTCTTTAGGCAGTACAAATGAACTCTTTAACGAGACGATGCGGTTAAACACCGGTGCGCCGTCTTTCCAGTCCTTCCGATCCGCGCAGAAAAAGCCGTTCCGCACAAACTGGAACTTGTCCTCCGGATGCACCGCAGCCAATGCCGGCTCCACCTTGACATCGGGGAGCACCTCGAGAGAATTCGGATTCAGATTGAGAGATCCGTCCTCTTCGTTATACACGGGTTTATCCTCGTCGATGATGTTCTCATACAATCTGACCGTGCAGGTCGCCGCCTGCGCCGCACTCACCCAGTGGATCGTTCCCTTGACCTTGCGGCCGTCCGGCGAATCCCCGCCGCGGGTTTCCGGGTCATAGGTGCAATGCACGGCAGTCACCTCGCCGTTCTCATCCTTATCCACGCCCACACAGCGCACGTAATAGGCATTCATGAGCCGCACCTCATTGCCTGGGAAGAGGCGGAAATACTTTTTCGGCGGCTCTTCCATGAAATCCTCCCGCTCAATATAAAGCTCCCTGCCGAAGGGCACCCGGCGAACACCGAGCTCGGGAACGTCCTTGTTGTTTTCGATCTCCATCTCCTCGGTCTGTCCCTCGGGATAGTTGTCGATCACCAGCCTGAGGGGACGCAGAACCGCCATCATACGCGGTGCCTTCTCCTTCAGATCTTCCCGTATGCAGTATTCCAGCATGGCATCATCCGCAACGGAATTGGCCTTGCTGACACCGCAGAGATCCACAAAACGTCTGATCGAATCCGGCGTGTAGCCGCGTCTGCGCAGCGCGGCAATCGTCACCAGACGCGGATCATCCCAGCCGTCCACAATTCCGTCGTCCACCAGCTTTTTGATGTAGCGTTTTCCCGTGACTACGTGATCCAGATAGAGCTTGGCAAATTCGATCTGTCTGGGCGGGTGGGCAAAGCCGCACTCCCGCACCACCCAGTCGTAGAGCGGGCGGTGATCCTCAAATTCAAGTGTGCAGATGGAATGCGTCACGCCCTCGAAGGCATCCTCCAACGGGTGGGCAAAATCGTACATCGGGTAGATGCACCACCGATCTCCGGTACGTGCGTGCGATATATGCGCGACGCGATAGAGAATGGGATCCCGCATGTTGATGTTGGGGGAAGCCATATCTATCCTGGCGCGCAGGGTCATGGCTCCGTCAGGCACCGATCCACTCTGCATCTCTTCGAACATACGGAGATTGTCCTCCACGCTTCGGTCTCTGTCCGGATCCGGCTTTCCCGGCTCTGTGAGTGTCCCGCGATACTCCCTGATTTCGTCAGCGGTGAGGGTCGAAACATACGCCTTGCCCTTCCGGATCAGCTTGACTGCCTCATCCCGCATCTGCTCGAAATAATCAGAGGCATAGAATAACCGGTCTTCATAGTCCGCGCCCAGCCACTGCACGTCGCTGATGATGGAATCCATAAACTCGCTTTTTTCCTTGGTCGGGTTGGTATCATCAAAGCGCAGGTTGAACTTCCCCCCATACTCCTGAGCCAGGCCGTAATTGAGAAGGATACTTTTGGCGTGTCCGATATGCAGAAATCCGTTCGGTTCCGGAGGGAAGCGCGTCACCACGCCTTCGTACACGCCCTCCTTCAGATCCCTGTCGATCTCATGCTCGATAAAATTGCGCGATCCGCCCTTATCCTGCAGCTGTTCGATGTTATTTTCTCCCATGTCCGTTTGTACCTTTCTTTTCCGGTCCTCTGCCGTCATGCTACCGCAGCTTCGGTTTTTCCCCGCCCGTCGTGATATAGAGCGCCTCAAACTCCTCCCGGGACAGCGGATGATTAAAGTAAAAGCCCTGAATGTACCTGACCTTCATTCCCTCCAGAATCCGGTACTGGGACGGCGTCTCGATTCCCTCCACGCAGATCTCCGCGCCGATGGCATCCGCCAGCTCGCCGACCATCCGGATAAAGGACTGTGAGTACCGGTCTTCCGTGAGATCCCTCACAAACCCCTGATCCACCTTGATCAGGTCGAAGGGCAGCTCCCGCAGATTGCTGAGGGAGGAATAGCCCGTCCCGAACCCGTCCAGCGCAAGCAGAATTCCCAGCGCACGAAGCTTTTCAAGGATTCCCTTCGTGCGGTCAAGATCATTGATCGCCAGTGCTTCCGTAACCTCTATCACCAGATTGCCGGGGTTTAAGCCGGACTCGTCAAGAATCCCCCGCACCCTGTCCACGATATCATTCTGCAGAAGCTGCACCACGGAGAGATTGATATGTATCCTGAGCTTCTTTGCCCCTTCATCGTTCCATTTCCGGCATTGCGCGCAGGCAAGCCTCGCGATATGATTGCCGATCGGATTGATGTATCCGAGATACTCCGCAAGCGGAATGAACTCCGCGGGCGACAGAAATCCCAACTGTGCGCTGTTCCAGCGAATCAGCGCCTCCGCTCCGACACAGGGGCTTCCTTCATCACGGATGTCGATAATCGGCTGATAGTAAATCTCAAATTCCTCATATCCGTGCTCTGCGGCATTCCTCAGGCTGTTCTCCATGTCGGATCGCCTCGAAGAAGCGCCGGTCAGATTCTCGGAGTAGGCGGCGACGCGGTTTTTTCCGCTCTTCTTCGCCTCATACATCGCGATATCCGCTTTGCGGATCACATCCTCCACGCTCGTGCCATCTGTCGGAAAAACCGCGGTGCCCATGCTCATCGCACAGTAATAGTCCGCATCCTTCAAAAACCACGGTCTGGAAAAAACCGCCCGCACATCCGTCATGATCTCCCCGACGCGATCATGCTCGCCGGGCGGTATCAGAATAACAAACTCATCGCCGCCCATTCGGTAACATGTGTTATGTATCCCTTCCACACCCTGCATGGCCTGTGAAATGGATCGAAGAAGCAGATCTCCGTACTGGTGTCCAAGACCGTCATTAATCTTCTTGAAATCATCCAGGTCGATGTAAAAAACACTTCCCTGCGTGCCGTTCTTTCTCGCCTCTTCAAGGAAACCGGCAAGATCCCGCTCGCAGCACATCCGGTTGTACAGGCCGGTCAGGAAATCCGTATAGGCCTGGGTCTCAATCTTATTCTGATAAAGCTGCTTCTCCGTGATGTCATAGAGGGCGAGCAGCAGAACGGCGCTACCGTCCACCCAGGTGATCTCCGTGTAGAAGACCTCATACCAGCGGTTTCTCTTCTCGTAAAAGACCTCGTACGAACCGTGTTTTTTATCGCGGTCGATCCGTGTCTCAAACAGCTCCTCGAGTCTGCCCTCCCGCAGCTCCGAGGAAAACTGGTCACGCAGATTGCGGTTGGCGAACAGCAGGCTGTTGGCCACGGTATCGCGCACATAAATACTGCTGCCGATGTTGTCCAGAATGGCCTCCAGCGAGGCGAAGGAGCTGGCCAGCGAATTGCGCTGAATGCGCCGCATGACGATGGATTCCAGAATCCGGATCGCGTCCTCCATGAACTGCTGCTCATCCTGACGGAATATGCGCTGTCTGCGGCACTCACCAAAGCAGACGTAGAAACCGATCCGTCCGTTGATCACGAGCGGCAGCACCGCGACCGCCGTCAGCCCGATCTGTCCCAACTGTTCGCGGTCAGCCTCCGGGAGCTTGGTATCACAGGACACGTACAGCGGCCTGTCCCCGTGAAGAAACCAGAAACGTTCCCTGTTCTGCGTCTCCTCGATCAGGACATTCCTGCCGGTGATCGTCCACTGGACATGGAAGTCCACTCTGTCATCCTGTCGGTGCAAATGTCCGATAAATGCATTGCTGATGTCAAGATACGAGCCGATCCGTGAAATCATCTGGTACATCACGGTTTCGATCGGTTCATCGCTGGTAAGCAGCGAGACGATATCCGTCATCGCCTGCGCGCGTTCTAACGCGCTGGTAAGCTCCGTTTCCGAATTCTGTGATGCGGTATTTTTTCTGCGCTCGGTGTCCGGCAAAGTCGTTCCCCTTACTGAATGTAAATCATTTGATTACACGCTTTGGTTAATTATCCTCCACGCTGTAGTTGGGCGCCTCTTTGGTGATCTGAATATCATGCGGATGGCTCTCGCGAAGCGCGGCCGCGGAAATCTTGATAAACCGTCCGCTCCGCTGAAGATCCGGAATGGTGGCGCAGCCGCAGTATCCCATACCGGACCGCAGGCCGCCGAGCAGCTGAAACACCGTATCCTCCAGCATCCCCTTGTAGGCGACACGCCCTTCCACGCCCTCCGGCACCAGCTTCTTTGCGTTCTCCTGGAAATAGCGGTCCTTACTGCCGTTTTCCATTGCGGAGATCGAGCCCATGCCCCGATAAACCTTGTATTTCCGTCCCTGGAAGAGCTCGTAATCGCCGGGCGCTTCCTCGCAGCCCGCAAAGATCGAGCCCATCATCACACAGCTGCCGCCGGCGGCAATCGCCTTGGTGATGTCCCCGGAATACTTGATACCGCCGTCTGCGATGATGGGAATCTCCGACTTGACGGCGACCTCGTAGCAGTCCATAATTGCTGTGATCTGCGGCACGCCGATGCCCGCGACCACACGCGTCGTGCAGATGGAGCCGGGGCCGATACCGACCTTGACGGCATCCGCTCCCGCTTCGATCAGTGCCTTTGTTGCCTCGCCCGTGGCGACATTGCCCGCGATCACAGGCAGATCCGGATAGGCGCCCTTGATCTCCCTGAGACAGCGGATGACATTTTCCGAATGGCCATGCGCGCTGTCAAGCACCACCACGTCGACCTTGGACTCAATGAGCGCCTCGACGCGCTCCAGCACGTTGGCGGTGATCCCGACGCCTGCGCCGCAAAGGAGCCGCCCCTGGGAATCCTTGGCTGCCAGCGGGTATTTGATGGTCTTCTCAATATCCTTGATGGTGATCAGGCCGACCAGATTGTAATCATCGTCGACGATCGGAAGCTTTTCCTTTTTGGAGGACGCAAGGATCTTTTTGGCCTCCTCCAGCGTGATTCCCTGCTTCGCGGTGACGAGGTTTTCGGAGGTCATGCAGTCCTTGATCTTTCGCGAAAAATCCGTTTCGAATTTGAGATCGCGGTTGGTGATGATTCCCACCAGCCGGCGTCCTTCCGTGATCGGCACACCCGAAATCCTGAATTTTCCCATCAGCTCATCGGCATCCCCGAGGGTGTGCTCCGGTGAAAGGGAGAAGGGATCGCTGATCACGCCGTTTTCCGAGCGCTTGACCTTGTCCACTTCATCCGCCTGCGCGGAGATTGACATGTTCTTGTGAATGATGCCGATACCGCCCTGACGGGCCATGGCGATCGCCATGCGGTGCTCCGTCACCGTGTCCATTCCGGCCGAGAGCATGGGAACATTCAATCGTATGGTCTTTGTCAGGTTGGTCGTCACGTCTACCTGATTCGGCACCACCGCCGAATAAGCAGGTACCAGCAGCACGTCGTCAAATGTAATCCCGTCGCCTATGATCTGTCCCATCTCTCCCCTCCTTTATTCTGTGAACACTTTTCTCGGTGCAACGTTCCTGACCGCACGGACAAATCCCTCACTCGGCTCAAGGATCAGTCGCTCTTTGCCCTCCATGATCATCACGTAACGAGGATCCGGCTGATCCTCGCCGGCCGCGTAATCTTTGGTTGTGAGCTGTCTGGATTTGTACTCATCGAGATGATGCGAATGAATCGGAGCGAATATCTCCATCTTGTCGATATCATAGCTTGCCACGTGCTTTCTCCGGCTCTTGTTGAAAATGACGTCGACAGAGAGTTCCTTTTCAATATACTGGTATTCATATTCCACAGAGGAGCGAAGCCTGAAGAACCAGACGCCGACTCCTGCCGCTATGGCAACGATAAAAGCAATCAGATTGGCAAACAACAGGCCCAGAAGCAGAAATCCGGCGCACAGCATGATACAGAGGATATATAAGAAACGAAAGAGCGTCACGCTCTTAGCTCTCGTCATGCACTCCACGTAGGTATTTTCCATTGACTGCCTCCAAAATTTCACAGATTCTGATTCTGTGCTATACTGATTTGAGAAAATAATTCCTTATATTTTACAAAAAAAATATCCGTTTGGCAAGGAGTGACAGAAGAACCATGAAGATTACCCTGAACGAATCAGAAACTCCGGCCGCTGCACAAAAAGAGGCCGACCGTACAGCGGAGCCCGCGCGAAATCTTACCGACGAAGAACTGAAAAAACTGAGACGCACGCGCTTTGAACAGATGGGGCCGCGGGAAAAAATCCTCTATTTTCTGGATTACTACAAGATCCCTCTCATCCTGATCACGGCCACCGTCCTGCTCATCGCAAGCATTGCGCACGAGGTGCTGACCGCAAAGCCGACCGGTTTCACCGCCGAACTGATCAACGCGCAGCTTTATGATACACAGGAGTTTGGGGAGCGTTTTGCCGAGGCTGCGGGGATCGACACGAGCAGAGAACTCTGCGTGATTGACGCGGATGCCCTGTCATCCGGCGGCGGCACCGGAACCCAGGCGGATCTGTACTCCGCGGAGCGCATTCTGGTCCGCATCTCTGCCGCGGAAATGGACATTCTGGCCGCCGACGAGGAAATTTTCCGCAATTATGCACGCCAGAGTATTTTCAGTGATCTGCGGGAAGCGCTGGACGCGGAAACCTATGCTTTGTTTGAGCCATGGCTTGTGTACGAGCCGCTGGAGCTGGAGGACGGGCAGCTGTCCGAGCCTGTTCCGACAGGCATCCGTCTCGATGCGGCGCCGGTGTTTTGCGACGCGGGCATCTACCCGAACGGCGGCGTCATCGGCATCGTGGCCAACAGCCCGCACCCCGACAGAGCCGTCGCATTTCTGAAGTTTATATTTGCGTTTCAACAAATATAGCGTAAATAGCCTCTATTGCGCGCTCAAAATCATCATTATCCACACCGATGATGACGTTGAGCTCGCTGGAACCCTGATCAATCATTCGGACATTGATGCGCGCATGTGCGAGGGCCGAGAAGATCCTTCCGGCCGTGCCGCGCGTTGATTTCATGCCCCGGCCGACAACCGCGATCAGCGCGAGACCAGACTCGATCTCCAGCACGTCCGGTCTGGCCAGCCGGTAAATCCCCGACACCACCGCCTGCTCCTTGGAGACAAATTCATCCTCGTGAACAAACACCGTCATGGTGTCAATTCCGGACGGTACGTGCTCGATCGAAATGTTCTGATCCTCAAAAGCCTGAAGGACGCGCCTGACAAACCCGACCTCCGAATTCATCATATCCTTGGCGATACTGACACTGCAGAAGCCCTTCTTTCCCGCAATGCCGGTGATGATGTAGCGGGATTTCTTTGCGGTGCTCTCCACGATCCAGGTTCCGTCATCCTCCGGGTCATTGGTGTTCCGGATATTGATCGGTATCCCTTCCTTGCGGACCGGGAATATCGAATCCTCATGCAGCACGGATGCGCCCATATAGGCAAGCTCGCGCAGCTCGAGGTAGGTGATGGTCTCTATCTTCTTCGGGTGCTTGATAATCCTCGGGTCCGCCACCAGAAAGCCGGAGACATCCGTCCAGTTTTCATAGACGTCCGCATGTGCCGCCCGCGAGACGATCGCGCCGGTAATATCGCTTCCGCCGCGGGAAAACGTCCGGATCGAACCGTCCGGCATCGCCCCGTAAAACCCGGGAATCACCGCACGTTCAACGGTTTTTAACCGCTCGCCGAGGACGGCATTGGTCTTCTCCGAATCGAAATCACCGTTCGCGTTAAAAAAGATCACCTCCGCAGCGTCCACAAAGGAAAACCCGAGATAATCCGCCATGACAATTCCGTTCAGATATTCTCCGCGGGAAGCCGCATAGTCGCGACCCGCCCCCTCAGAGAGCATCCTGTTGATCTTTTCAAACTCCTCGTCCAACGACAGGGAAAGGGAGAGCCCTTTGATGATGTCGTCATATCTGCCGCGAATCTCACGCAGCACCCCGGCAAAATCCTTACCTGCCGACGCCAGATCTTCACACTGATAGAGCAGATCCGTGACCTTGGTGTCACCGGAGACCCGTTTCCCCGGTGCGGACGGGACAACGTAGCGCCTGTCCTTATCGCTGTTGATGATCCTGCCTACCTTGGCAAACTGTTCCGCATCTGCCAGGGAACTGCCTCCGAATTTAACGACTTTTTTCATCTCCGCTCCTCTGATGCCTCATTCATCCAGTACGCGAATCCAGTTGCGCACGCCGGACAGTGATTCCAGCTGCCCGGTAAACGCGCTCTCCCGAAGCTTCCCTGTCAACAGGCAGGCCTCCTCCGCGCCGTCCGCTCCCTTCACGGTTTTGCATGTGCTGCCCTCAAACGCAGCCTGCGCCTCCTGCGCATGGCTTCCATCCACTCTCAGGAAATAACGGCGGAAGCCATCGCCCGCGGGAGCAAGCTCCACTGCGTCCGCGCTCATGGAAACAGGCACTGTGCTTCCGGCATTGCGCACAATCTCACACACATCGGCAACCACGGCACTCGCAGTCGCGTCCCGGCCTGCCCCCTGGCCATAATACATGGAGGTGCCGAGCATATTGCCATCCACGGCGATTGCGTTGAAAACGCCGTTTACGGAGGCCAGTGGATTCTCCCTTCCGATCAGATACGGTGCCACGGAGATATCCAGGCCTTTGTCCGTGCATCTGCAATGGCCGAGAAGCTTGATCGCCATGCCAAACTCCCGCGCACCGCTCAGATCAGCCGTGGAAATCCGTGTGATTCCCTCCGTCGGCACCGACTCCGAATCGACGTAGCCGCCCATCATCAGCGAGCCCAGAATCGCTATCTTGCGGCACGCATCGTGCCCCTCGATATCGGCAGACGGATCGCGCTCCGCATACCCCAACTCCTGTGCCTGCCTGAGCACATCCTCAAAGGATGCGCCCTCCTGGTCCATGCGGGTCAGGATATAATTGGTCGTTCCATTCAGAATCCCGGTAATTCCAGTGATACGTTCGCTTTTCAGCGCGCCCTCCAGCGTTCGTAAAATCGGTATCCCGCCTCCGACACTCGCCTCAAAGAGGTAGCTCACCCGGTTTTCACGCGCAATGCGCACCAGCTCCGGGCCATGCTTAGCCACCAGTTCCTTGTTGGAGGTGCAGACACTCTTACCCGCCTGGAGCGCCTTTTTGGTGAATTCGTAGGCAGGATTGACGCCGCCCATGGTCTCACAGACCACACGGATTTCAGGATCATCCAGTATCGTCTGAAAATCGTGGGTCACCTGCTTTTCATGGGGATCTCCCGGGAATTCCCGCAGATCGAGAATCGCCTTTACCCTCACGTCATCGTGTGCGCTCGCACGCACCTCGCCTGTATTCTCGTCGAGGACATGCGCCACACCGCTGCCTACCGTACCATATCCCAGAATCGCTATGCTCGTCATCGTTTTGTTCTCCTGCTCATAATGAAAAACCTTTCGCCGCAAAAACGGCGAAAGGTATTATAACACAAAACTGTTTTCAATACCATGCTTTCTTGTTATACCCTGAAGAACGACATCGTCTCCTGCAAATCGTCCGCGAAGCCCTGCAGCTGACCTGCCGATTCGCTGATCACGGTAAAGGTGGTCTGCAGCTCCTGCATCGATGCGGTGGTCTCCTCCGTAAAGGCAACATTCTGCACGGATGCCGCGGAGAGATCGCGCAGAACCCCCTCCAGATCCTCCCGGGTCCGGTTCAGTTCATCCACACGTCCGGCGAGCTGTGCGGAGGTCTGTTCGATGCGCTGCGTGCTGTCTGCCACAAAGCGCATGTCCGCGCACGCTTCCCTCAGCATCTCGCCCTGTCTGTCCGCATGGCCGTTTAGGTGGGACAGGCATGTGACGCTTGCCTCCGATTCCGCCAACAGCTGCTCTACAATCGCGCGGATCTCCTCCGCGCTGTGCCTGGATTCATCCGCGAGTCCGCGGATTTCCTCCGCGACCACGGAAAAGCCGACACCCGCCTCACCGGCACGGGATGCCTCGATCGACGCATTCAGAGCCAGCAGGTTGGTCTGTGCGGCAATGCCCGCGATCGCCTGCGAGCAGGATGTGATCCGCTTCACCGCTTCGTTGGTGGAACGGATAATCAGATTGATGTCATGCACCGAAACCGCCAGCTGATCCGCCTGATTCGCCAGCTCCTGAACGGCTTCCGACGCGCGTCCGCTGCAGACGGAAGCTTCACCCGCGTACTCGCTGATCTCCTTTGTATCCTCCGTGATCCCGTGAATGCTCCGGCTGATCTCTCCCGTGTCACCGGCTGCCGCCCGCACACTTTGCGCCTGCGTCGCCGTGCATTTGCGCATCTCATCCATTTTCTCCGCGACCTGTTCGGAGGCATCGGCCGCGCAGACGCAGGAATCCGCCAGGTCATAGCCCGAATCGCAGAGATTCCGCGACGCTTCCTTCGATGTTCGGATCACGCGCGTCAGTTTGGCATCCAGCTGTCTGGCACTGGAAGCCATCTCGCCGATCTCATCCCGCCTGTTCACTGCCTGCTGATTGACCGCATTCTTCAATGAGCCCCTGGAAAGGCCGCTTAAGACCGATGCAAGATCCCCCATCTGCGCGCTGGCACGCCTGGCGATCACCACCAGCATCGCGGCGGAAACAGCGATCAGTCCCAGCGCCAGCAGCACGAGAAGAAGCACATCCTGCAGCGCGGAAGCGGGAATCCCCATGCGCTGCCGATACGCTGCCGTCATGCCGACAATCGTGCCGTCCGGATTTTTCAACGGTACATAATACGCGTCCGCCAGTCCCGTCTCCCGTGTGCCGGCCTCTGCAAAACAGGCCGTGCCAGCGAGAACGACACTCGAAAAGACAGCTTCACCCGCCTGTATGTCACGTTCCCTCGTGTGATCCGAGGTCGCCAGCACACGCACTCTGCCGAAATAAACGGCGTAATCCAGTCCCGTCCGCATCTCCAGCTGATGAAGAAGGGCATCGCCCCCCTGAATCACGCTGCCCCCGCGGCAAAGACGTCCCTGGTCATCCAGCATCCAGTCGCCCTCACCGAGGTCCTGCATCCGGTCATTGAGCTGGTCAGCCGCCACATGCAGCACATCCTCGGCCGCATCACGCGCCGTCTTGCGGAGGATCGATGAGCAGAAAAAAGCCACCAGCACGCCCATCGCCGCCATCGCCGCCAGTGCCAGCACCATATACTGAATCAGCAGCTTCTGCGTCCGCCGCTGCGCACCCGTACCGGCGGCCCATTTTCTGACTGTACTTTTCCTCATACGTCGGCTCCTCCTCTGTCGTCTTCCATTCTACTACATTTTGTGGTATTTGCAAGATGTGCCCACAATATCATGTGTTATCTTTCGAGATTTTGCGCATTTGAACGGACAGGAGGGGTATGTTATAATGAAACGTCGCAATTGGCAACTTAGGAGCAAATGATCTATGAATGTCAGTATTTTCGGACTGGGATATGTCGGATGTGTCGGAGCGGCCTGCGCGGCACAGCTCGGTCATCATGTGATCGGCAACGATATTTCGGAAAACAAGGTCAGACTGATCCGTGAGGGCAGACCCACCATCATTGAAGCCGAGATCGAAGAGCTCATGCGCAAAGGACATGAGCAGGGGCTGATCGAGGCAACGACGGACAGCCGCTATGCGGTGCTGCATTCCGACCTGTCCTTTATCGTCGTGGGCACCCCCAGCACGCGGGAAGGTCATCTGAACCTGACCTATGTCTATAATGTGGCGAAGGAGATCGGTGAGGCGCTCAGGGACAAGGATTCGTTTCATGCGGTGGCCATCCGCTCCACGGTTCTGCCCGGCACCAACCGGGAGGTCGCCCGGATCATCGCGGAGACATCCGGCAGGCGGATCGGGGAGGATTTTGCCGTCGTATCCAATCCGGAATTCCTCCGGGAAGGCACGGCCGTAAAGGATTATCTGCATCCCCCGCTGACACTCATCGGCACTGACAGTGCGCGCGCGGAAGCAATGTTCAGGGAGTTTTACCGGGACATTCCCGGTGAATTCATCTCCACGGATATCGAGGTGGCCGAGATCATGAAATATGTCAACAACACCTACCACGCGCTGAAAATTGTCTTCGGCAATGAGATCGGCAACATCTGCAAGGCGCTGGATATTGACAGCCACAAGGTGATGGAGATTTTCTGCAAGGACACGCAGCTGAATATCTCCCCCTACTATTTCAAGCCGGGCTTTGCCTACGGCGGTTCATGCCTGCCCAAGGATTCCAAAGCTCTCCGGACACTGGCGCACGATTACTATCTCGATTCGCCGGTGATCAACGCAATCGATCCCTCCAACCAGCTGCAGAAAAAGAACGCGCTGGAGATCATCGAAAGCAAGGGCAAATCCCGGATCGGCATCCTCGGTCTGGCATTCAAGGCCGGAACGGACGATCTGCGGTGCTCACCGATCGTGGATGTGGCAGAGAAGCTCCTTGGCAAGGGCTATCAGCTGAAGATCTACGACAAAAATGTCCGCGTATCCCAGTTGACCGGCACAAACGCGGATTTCATCACTGCCAAGCTGCCCCATCTCCACGAGATCATCTCCGATGATCTGGACGCTGTGGCAGCGCAGAGCGACGTTCTGGTTATCACCAACAGGGAACCTGAATTTGACACCATCCCCGAAAAATATCCGCACAGGATCATCATCGATCTGGTTCGTCAGTTCAAGACTCTGGATTACGACGGGCACTATGAGGGAATCAGCTGGTGCAACATCAACAGCAATCCCGCGCAAAACCGGGAGATTGAGCGCGACCGGCAGGAAACGGATTTCTGAGCCATGAGCGGCAGCGACAGAAAAATCCTGATCATCGTCGAAAACCTTCCGGTGCCGTTTGACACGCGCGTCTGGCAGGAAGCGACCACACTGGCAGCCAACGGTTACACGGTCTCCGTGATCTGTCCAAAAGGAAAAAACTATCTCAACGAGGAGGAGACGCTGGAGGGCGTGCACATTTTCCGCCATGACCTTCCCGAAGCACGAGACGGCGCATTTGCCTACTTCAACGAATACACGACGGCGCTGCGCGACGAAACCCGCCTGGCAAAGCGCATCCGCACGGAAATCGGTTTTGACGTCATTCACGGCTGCAATCCGCCGGATGATATCTATATGGTAGCGCGGCATTTCAAAAAATACGGCGTGCGCTACGTGTTCGATCACCACGATATCTGTCCAGAACTCTATGAGGCGAAGTTTGGCCACACGAAAGGACCTTTCTACGCCAGTCAGGTCTATCTGGAGCGGCAGACCTACCGTCACTGCACGTTTGCCTTTGTCACTAACGAGAGCTATAAGCGGATCGCCATCGAGCGAGGCGGGATGTCTCCCGATCACGTGCTTGTGCTGCGAAGCGGCCCGAAGCTGGAGCGCATGCAGATCCGGCCTCCGCAGGAGGCGCTGAAAAAAGGCCATCGCTTCATGGTCGGTTACCTCGGTGTCATCGGCAAGCAGGAGGGGATCGATTATCTGCTGGAGGCGGCCCGTACCATCAAAGAACAGGGTCATTCCGTACAGTGGGGAATCGTCGGCGGAGGATCATATCTGGAAACCGCCAGAGCGCACGCGCACCAAATGGGGCTTGACGACTGCGTAACCTTCACAGGCCGCGCGCCGGACGATGAAATGCTTTCATACCTCAACACCGCAGATGTATGCGTCAACAGCGACGAGTACAATGCCATGAATGATAAAAGCACCATGAACAAGGTGATGGAATATATGGCACTCGGCAAGCCGATTGTGCAGTTTGACCTTACGGAAGGGCGCTATTCCGCGCAGGAGGCATCCCTGTATGCCAGGCGCAATGATGCCGCAGACATGGCGGAAAAAATCATGCTTCTGCTCGAGGATCCGGACAGAAGAAAGCGCATGGGAGAATACGGCAGACAGCGGGTGGTCAACGAGCTCTCCTGGGAGCACACAAGCCGCGTGCTGCTTGATGGATATGAGCGCTTTTTCAGCGGCGGCTTCGACGGCAGGCCCGTCTGACATGGAGTGATCCTATGGCTCATTTAAAATGGTATCTTCGCCGTCTTTGTGCAATGAGTCTTCCTGAGATCCTGTGGCGGATTGATCAGAAGCGTCTGACGCTGTCCGAGGAGCGGACTTTTCGGAACCGACGTCCGGTCACGGCGGAAATCTTCAACAAAGGAATGGCGCCCTCGGGCAAGGACACACTCTCCGCAGATCCCGGCCGCCTTTATCTAAATACGGACAATCAGGAATACGCGCTGCGCGTCAGCATTCCTCTTCCCGCGCCTTACCGTTATGAGGAATACCGGATGCGATGGCACGCCGGTTTTCAGACGGACCGCGAATGGCCGCTCATCTTTTCTCCGAAGCTGGATTACCGGGGAATGGACGATATCGGAGACGCCAGAACCAACTGGGAACTGAACAAGCATTTCCAGTTTGCGCTCCTTGCCAAGGATTATCTGGCCAGCAACGGCCGAGAATGGTTCCTGTCCGAGCTTGAGACACTGTTTGACGACTGGGACGAAAAGAACCCTTTTCTATACGGGATTTCCTGGACAAGTGCCATTGAAATCGCTGAGCGCACCATCAACTGGTGTCTGACCTTCGGCTTTCTGTCTGCATCGTCTGGCGTGTCCGAGGGTTTTCTGCATCGCCTCACCAACGGAATCATCAATATGGCGGATTATCTGTTCCTCCACTACTCGCGCTATTCCTCCGCAAACAACCATCTGATTATTGAAATATCCGCCGTGCTCCATGCGGGTGTGCTTACGGATCATACGCCCTGGACGGAGAAGGCGATACAGATTCTCGACCGGGAGCTGTTTCTGCAGGACTATGCAGACGGGGTCAACAAAGAGGAGGCTCTGTACTATCAGGCCTTTATGATGGAGGCCTACGCCCTGGATCTGCGTCTGCTTCGGAAGAATCACCTGGCTGACGACAAAACCGGGCGCTGGATGCCGCTTCTGCAAAAGATGTCCCGCTATATACGCAGCTGCATCGGCGATTACGGGGAAATCATAGAGTTTGGCGACAATGACGACGGGAAGCTTCTGGATCTGGCAGGAGGAGAAAAGCATCAGAATTATTACGATTACATTCTGCAGCTGATGTCGGTTCTGCTTCCGGAACGATATGTCCCCGTATCGGAGGCACCCGACTTTTCCTGGCATGAGAATATCTGCTGGCTGTTCACCGGGGAAGAACTCGCCGCCGCGGCTGCCAAGCCGCTTTACACACCCGCGGGAAGCACAGATTACGCGGAGGGCGGCAATGCGATTCTGCGAAGCGCGGACGGGGAGGTGCTCATCGGCATAGATCACGCCCCCCTGGGGTACGGTGCACTCTGTGCCCACGGGCACGCGGATGCGCTGAGTTTTCAGGCCTATTACCGCGGAGAACCGTTCATCTGCGATCCGGGCACCTATATCTATCACACCGACGAGGCCGCACGCAACGCCTTTCGCAGCACGGCATATCACAATACAGTCTGCATCGGCGGCAGGGATCAGTCGGAAATGCTGGGCGCTTTTCTCTGGGGCCGGAAAGCATCGTGCAGGCTTCTTTCCGCCGTCACGGGGGAGACGGAGGATGTGATTGATGCCGAGCATGACGGCTACCGGCCGATCACACACAGGAGAAAATTCACCTTTGACCGGGTGAACCGGGTGCTGACGATTGAGGATCACGTCGGAGATGCGAAGGATGCCGTTTTTTCGCTCCTGTTTTCAGAGGATATCGCTCCCAGGGAAAGAGAAGGCAGCAAGGGGCTAGGATGGCGTTTTGAGAGCATGCTGACCGGCCGTGTGCTCGGATCCGTGGAGTTCATGGAGGGCTTTGCCGGCAAACCGCAGTGCGAACAGCGGGAGATTTCCAGGAGATACGGTTATAAGACCGCGACGACAGGATTGTCTGCCCGTATCGCTGCCGATCCAGCCGTGACCGTCATACGGTTCGGCGGACAGGACGAAGAGCAAACGTAAGGAGCCAGAGAAGAATATGTGCGGAATCTGCGGCATTTATGACAGAAAGCATCTCGCCCAAAACCACCGGGAACTCATCGAACTGATGAACAAAACGCAGCATCACCGCGGACCGGATGACGAGGGCGTGTTTGAAGCAGGGAGCGTGACTCTCGGGCATGTGCGGCTTTCCATTCTGGATCTCACCGCGGCCGGCCATCAGCCGATGACGCTTCGGGATCGCTATACCATCGTCTTTAACGGAGAAATCTACAATTACATCGAACTGCGCACCGAACTTCAACAGAAAGGATATTCCTTTGTTTCGGGGGCGGATACCGAGGTTCTTCTCGCTTCCTACGACTGCTGGGGCGAGGATTGCCTGACACGTCTCAACGGCTTCTGGGCGTTTGCGGTCTATGACGCGCAGACGGACAGCCTGTTTCTTTCGCGGGACCGTTACGGTGTCAAACCCCTTTATTACACATCACGGCAGGGCTACACGCTCTTTGCGTCAGAGATCAAGACACTGCTCGCGGATGAACGGACGGAGCGAACGGTTAATGAGCAGGCGGTGGTGAATTATCTCGTGAACGGTTTTGTGGACTGTGAGGAGGAAACCTTTTTTCGCGGAATCTTCCGTCTGCCCGCCGGAAGCTGGATGCGGATTTCCGGGGACGGAGACGCGAAAATCACCCGCTGGTATACGCTTCCCTACCGGGAAACCGTCTACGAGAAGCTGACGGCGGAGACGGACGCCCGGTTCCACGATCTCTTTACGGATTCCGTCCGGATGCGCCTGCGCTCGGACGTGCCCGTAGGCAGCTGCCTGTCAGGCGGTCTGGATTCTTCGAGTATTGTGTGTGAATCAAGCAGACAGCTGAAGGAATCAGGCGCACAGAATGGTCAGTCGACATATTCCGCCTCCTATCCGGACAGCCCGGATGACGAGCGCCGGTATATCGATGCAGTCGTTGAAATGACAGGCGTCTCCGGGCATTACGTGCAGCCGACGGGCGATATGCTGTTCCGCGATCTCGATCATCTGATCTACACCCAGGATGAGCCGTTTGTGTCCACCAGCATGTACGCCTCCTACTGCGTGATGCGCCTGGCGTCCGAGAACGGGGCAAGGGTGCTGCTGGACGGGCAGGGGGCGGATGAGATTCTCTGCGGTTACCGGAAGGCGCGCGTATACTATATCAAAAAGCTTCTTTCCTCCGGTCATCCACTCCGCGCCGTGCGCGAGCTGTTCCTGTATCTGCCCTACATGCGCAAAAACAATTCCACGCTCCTTGCGGATCTGAGCATGCTGCGTCAGTTTCTGGGAAAGGAAAAAGGGGACGATATCCGACGGAAATACCTCGCACCGCCGATCCGCAACGCCACGCTGTCCCGCAGCTATCGAAGCAGCGATCACTTCATAGTGGATGATTTTTCCGCCATCGTGCTGCCTGCACTGCTGCGCTATGTGGATCGCAACGCCATGGCTTTTTCCATCGAGGACCGCCTGCCGTTTCTGGATTACCGGTTGGTGGAGTTCTGTATGCAGCTGCCGTTGAACGCAAAGATCAACGACGGATGGTCCAAAGCGCTCATGCGCCGCACGCTGACCATGCCGGAACCGGTGCGGAAAAGACGTGACAAGATCGGCTTCTACACGCCGGAGCAGCAGTGGATCGCCGGACACGCGGCGGAGTACCGGTCACTTTTTGAGCGCAGGGAATGCCGTTCCATTGCCTATATAGACAGGGATCGCCTCCTTGCGGACTGGAACGACATCATCCGCAAAGACAGCATCGGACTGTTCCGATATATCTGTCTGGAGAAATGGATGGAGATTTTCAACGTCAGAACCGCGTGACGTTTGTCATCCCGCACCGGTCCCACCGGGGCTGTCTGTCAGCTCCCGATAGATGTCCAGAAGCCGGTTCAGGCCCGCCGCGGCATCAAAATCTGCACGTATCACACATGCGCCCTCTGTTCCCAGCCTTCTTCTCAACGATTCGTCGCCAAGAAGGCGGATCAGGGAGCCGCTGATCGCGTTTTCATCGCGGGGAGGAATCAGCAGACCGCTTTCCCCGTCGGTGATGATCTGGGGAATCCCGCCGACGGAGGTCGCGATACAGGCCAGACCGTGTCCCATCGCCTCCAGAAGAGACATCGGCATCCCTTCAAAATGTGAAGGCAGAAGAAAAATGCTGCAGGAGGAAAAAAGCTTTCCGCGTTCTTCTTCGTCGATCCATCCCGGAAAACGGACATGTTCCTCCATGCCGTCGTCCCTGACGATCTGTCTGCATTTCTCCAGATCCCCGTCCCCGCACAGATAAAAATAAGCATCCGGGAAACGCCCCACAACGGTCGGAATCGCCGCAAGCAGTTCATAAACACCCTTCGCCTCCCATAGCTTGCCGAGCGTCAGGATACGATGGCTGCCGTAGTCAGCAGCGGCCTGTCCGGACAGGACGACCCCGTTATGAAGAACGATCATTTTCTGCGGATCACAGATCCCATCCGCAAAGAAATCCCTCCACTCCTCAGAAAGGACGATGACCCGATCCGCCATTCCGAAGATACTGCGAATGCGCGCCTGTTTTTTCGCATCCGATTCCCTGTAGTAGAAATTGCCGAAATCACCGCCGTGCTGGTGAATGATGATGCGCTTTCCCATCCGGAATGCGCGCTCGACAAGGAGTGCCTTGCGGGCAAAGCTTGCGCGGGGTGAAAGATGAACATGGAGTATATCCGCCTTGTGCATCAGCGCGGGAAACCGCAGATACGCACCCGCAAAGACAGCTGCCTTATGCCATTTGCTGCCGTCCTCCATGGTCGTAAGATACGTGAGCTCCATCCGGTCCTCGATTCCGAGCGCATAGTAACCGTTGACCACAGCGGACACGCCGCCCCGGACATCCCGCCCCGGTCCCGCCATCAGCACGCGCGGACGCGTCATGGCCGAAGCACCTCATAGAGCCGGAAAATGAGTCGTATGAAAAGGACACGGACGGCAGACGGCCTTCTGCAGATCATTGCCATCAGGCGGTTGGCCGGATCGGTGACCGGTTCCTGATTGAGAACGGGAAGAACGGTGCCGCTTTCCCAGCGGCACAGCGTGCGGATGCGTGCGATCGCTTTTCGCGCGGCATGTGGGCCGTCTGTCCGCCGGATTTCGTTTTTCAGGGCCGTGAGAAACAGATAGCAAAACTCACGATCCGCCGGGGACAGATCCGCCCGGTCGCCGTATTTATCCAGAAGAATCGTGTGCAGACAGTTCCTGAGCTCTGCGAAATCGTCATACATATGGGGATCATAGCCATGCACCATGGACGCAGCGACAAACAGGTAGTGATAGTACGGTTCCTGCATCAGAACGACGCGCTCCGCATCCAGCAATGCGGGTACCATGATATTGACGTCCTCTCCGATCCGGATGGAGGGATTCAGAAAGCGCAGATTGTCTGTGATCAGTTCCCGGGAGATCAGCTTCATACAGCGGCTCAGAATGACATGCCGGCGTTCGTGTCCGAGGAGATTTCGTTTCAGCTCATCCTGAAGGCGCGATCCCTCGTAGACACCGGCCCCCAACTGATGTCCGACAGCCCTGGAAGCCCCTGACGGATATTCAATCAGATATCCACAGCAGACCATCTGCCCGGGGGAGGGGATCCCCTCGTGCTGCTTCAGCTGACCGGCCATCTGTCCGATCATCTCCCGGTCGATCCAGTCATCGCTGTCGACAAAGCAAAGATACGCTCCCGTGCTGATCTTCACCCCGTCCATCCAGGCCCGCATGAGGCCGCCGTTTTCCTTGTGGAGGACACGGATACGCCCCGGGTTCTGTACTTCGTAACGATCCGCCATGGCAGGACTGTCATCCGTCGAACCGTCGTCGACGAGAATGATTTCCGTGCGCTCACAGGTCTGCCGCAGCAGACTGTCCACACAACGGGCAAGCGTCGCCGCCGCATTATAAACCGGAACGATGACACTGATCAGCATCGGATTACAGTTTCCTTATGCGTTCGATCGCACGAACGCTGTTTTCATAGCTGCCAAAGGCCGTCAGGCGGAAGTAATGCTCGCCGTGCGGTCCGAAGCCGGATCCCGGAGTGCCGACGATCTGTGCGCGCTCCAGCAGATGATCAAAGAATTCCCAGCTCGTCTGAGAGTCTGGCGTTTTCATCCACACGTACGGAGAGTGAACGCCGCCATACACCTCGTAGCCTGCATCCTTCAAGCCGTCAAGGATACAGGCGGCATTTTTCATATAGCCGTCAATGATCGCGCGAATCTGCGCCTTTCCCTCAGGGCTGTAGCAGGCTTCTCCGGCGCGCTGCACGATATAGGGCGCTCCGTTGTACTTGGTTCCGTGACGCCTCGCCCACAGACTGTGAATCTCCGCCTCGCGTCCGTCCGCCGCATCCGACCGGGCTTTCAAATCATGGGGGATGACCGTCGCTCCCAG
>JAIKYU010000028.1 GCA_024682835.1 Lachnospiraceae bacterium
GAATAAACGGTCTGTGATCCGCCGAAGAGTCGTCCGACGGAAAGAAAACAATATTGGTGTTCCTCTTTTGAGGAGCATCGACACATTCCTCCTCGGAGTAGAGCTTATAATAATACTTCCCTCGAGACGCGATATCAAACAATCTGGTAAAACCTCTTTCCAGATTACACCAGCCTTTTTGGTCAGCGATCTCCTGCAGCGTCCAGTTGTATAAATCCTCCTTTGACAGATCCCACATGCTTATTGCATCCACAGCTATTTCCGCGATCATCGGATCTTCCAGTATGGATTTCAATGTTCTGTTCCTGAGCATTTTATCACCTCACATATTCTTCTCAAATTGCCTGATTCCAATTCAGTCTGTTCAATCGCCCCTCCGCCATCACAGCACTTCATCCAGGAGCCTGCGGCACAGCTGTACCAGATCGTACCGCACGCCCTCGCGGCTCCTCCAGGCGCGGTTTGACCATTCCTCACCGGACAGGTCGTCTCCGCCGTAGATCAGCGCGCCATACGTAAAGCCCCGGAATTGGGCGACGGCGATACAGCCTGCCTGCTCCATCTCCACGATCTTCGCACCCTCTTCCTTCCGTGCGGCGATCCGGTCAGGTGTTTCTCTAAAGATCGCGTCGGTCGTCCATGTCAGTCCTTTGAGGTAAGAAACCTGATTCTTTTCCAGGTAACTGATGATTTTCTTATTCGTGTCATCTTCCGTGCAGATCACTCTGGACGGCGCAATATATTGATAGGAAAACCCTTCATCGCGAATGGCGCCTTCCACCACCAGGATCTGTCCGACTTCAATATTTTTGTCCAGCACACCGCCCCCGCCGCAGAACATGACCCTGTCTATCCCCATCGCATGGAAAAGATCCAGGTTTCCGCCGCAGGCAGGACATCCGACCTGGCCTAAGGTCAGTAACACATCGGGATCCTTTGTAAAGCGGTAAATCGGAACCGGGTTCTCTCCCGCGATGACCCGCTCCTCGGTGATATGCCCCTGATCCAGCAGCTTCTGGACCACTTCAGGGAAAAAGGTGATCACCAGCTTGTTCGTATCAAACTTCTGATCTGCAAAATGAACCGGATTCAGTTTGGCTTCCGGTGCATCATCATATTCCAGTACCGGTACATCGTTTCTGTAAAACATGGCTCCCACCCTCCTTTCAGCCGGTCGTCCCGGCCTGTTCCTGCGCCTCTCCAAACACATGCACGCCCTTTTCGAAATAACCGTGCGGATGCACGCAGTGATCATCCGCCTTGGCATCCAGTCCGGAGAGCGCGCGGTCGTAATACATCCGGCAGCGCAGAATCGAATCGTGACCGAAGCGCCCGCGAAGAAAGTCCACGGTCCTGTCTATCTGCAGCTGCTTTTCGCGTTGCCGTTCGTCCATAAACATGCTGGTCTGGTAACAGTATTCGTCGGGCTGCAGCTCGGCCACGCGCACGCCGACGCTGCGAATCGGATGCTTCCAGTCATAGTGCTGCAGAAAGATCTGCATGGCATACCGGGTAATCTCATCCGAAATGTTGGTCGGCACCTCGATCATCTGCTGACGGCTGAACCAGGACAGACCGTCGTCCCGCACGGAAATGCCGATGTTTCTGCCGACGAAATGATTATCCCGAAGCCTTGAGGCGACGCTTTCAGCCAAAAGGCAGATCACCATCCGGACATCCTCATTGTCTTCCAGATCCCTTGGGGTCGTGGTGCTGTTTCCGATGCTCTTGATCGGCGATTCAAACGTCTCCGCGGCGACCGGTGTCTGATCCTCGCCGTTGGCAAAGGTCCACAGGATCAGTCCCATTTTCCCGAGGTGGGCGGTGAGAATCCGCGGCTCGCAGACGGCGACATCACCGATGGTGTTTAAACCGAGCGTCCGAAGCTTCTTCGCCGTGGCGCGTCCGACATAAAGAAGATCGGACGCAGGCGCCCGCCAGATGATGTCGCGGTAATTCTCCCGCGTGATCTCCGTGACCGCATCCGGCTTTTTGTAATCCGAGCCGAATTTGGCGAAGATCTTGTTCCAGCTGACGCCGATCGAAACCGTGAGCCCCAGCTCCTTTTTCACGCGGCTCCGGATCCTGGCCGCGATCTCTCCTGCGTCTCCGGCCGCCGAAGCACATCCGGTGACATCGAGCCAGGATTCGTCAATGCCGAAAGGCTCCTGAAGATCAGTATATTCCGCATAGATCTGATGCGCAAGACGGGAAAATCGCAGATAGAGATCCATCCGCGGCGGCACAAGGACCACCTCCGGGCAGGCCTGGCGCGCCTGCCAGAGCGCCATACCGGTCTTCACACCGCATCGCTTGGCCGGATAATTTGCAGTCAGGATGATCCCGTGCCGTGCCTCCGGATCCCCGCCCACTGCCAGCGGACGTCCGGCAAACTCCGGGTGATGCAGCATCTCCACGGACGCGTAAAAACAGTTCATATCGCTGTGCAGAATCGCTCTGTCCATGATACCCTCCGGCTATATAATAGAACATATGTTCGATTGCTGTCAACCGTTCATTCCGGGACGATGAAAGTTTTTTCAAAAAATTTCAAAATAGTACTTGACGCGATATATCGGTGCGTGATATATTCATCTCACGATATAACGGTCGACGATATATCGCCGGACGAAACAAATCGTATCCGGAAATAAAACCGGAAACACAACAGGCAAACAATCAAATGAGGAGGATCAAAATGAAGACTTATAGCAATGCAGGAATGGGACTTAAGGCAGCAAGGATCGCAGCGGTGACCGTGATGGTTATTTATTTCGGGATCATGGCTTTCGGATGGATCACAGGCGCCACGCTTCCCGACGCGGCGATCCGGTTTCTGGGCGCTGTGGATCTGATCGCGATTCCGGCGGCGGTGTTCGCTTCAATAAGGCTCCGCATGATCCGCGGACAGAGAAGGGAACAGTAAGAATGGAAAACGGCAGTAAGAACAGGAGATGACGATTATGAACAATACAATAGCAGGGAAGGATCTTCCATTGACAGAGGCGGTGTTCTACATCATGCTGGCACTCAGACATCCCAATCACGGTTACGGCATCATCCAGGAGGTTGAGGAGATGACCGGCGGAAGAGTTACATTGGGAGCGGGAACACTGTACGGAGCGATACAGACACTGGAGAAAAAGGACTGGATCAGCGTTTACAGTGAAGAGGCCGGTTCGAGAAAAAAGAAGGAGTATCTGATCACCGACCAGGGACGGGAGGTGTTCCGGGCAGAGAGAGAGAGGATATCGGAGCTGGCCAGGAATGCGGAAAAAATGGATGAAGCATGATTCTGTCAGAAGAGAACAGGAAAACAGAAATCAGACGTAAGGAGGCTGAAAATGAAAAAGTTTGTCATGTTTTATGATAAGGACAAAGAGGTCGAGTGGCTGAACAGGATGGCGCAGGACGGTTATGCGATGACGGATTTCTTCGCGGGACTGTACACCTTTGAGCCCTGTGAAAAGGGAGAGTGGCAGTACCAGATCGATATCGGAAACGGGTTTTTCAAAGTCAAAAAGGAATATGCCGATTTCATGGAGGAAATGGGCATTGAAATCGTAAAGTGCTGGGGACCGTGGGTTGTTCTCAGGCGTAAGGCATCTGAAGGAGATTTCGAGCTTTTTTCGGATGTCGACAGCAGGATCGCGCAATATAAGAAGATCCTCATATTGTTCAAGGTCGTGACGGCCGTGGAACTGCTTTGCCTGATTTACGAAGTTTACGCGGGATTTGAAGGGGTCAGAATCGCATGGCCGTGTGCCCTTGCGGCAGCAGCGTTTGCAGTCGTGTTCTTTAATATCATCATTAAAACAAAAAACATCCTTGCCGAGCTTCGTGAGAGAAAAGGCGAGGTCACGGATATTAAGCGCTCGAAGAACATCTCGCCTGCCATTACGGCAGGGCTGCTGCTCAATTCCGCGAATCTCCTGGCTGCGGACTACATCCCGTTTCCCTTCAGAGTAGTGCTTCTTGTCGCGGCTCTGGGACTGTTGATCTACGGAGCTATGGAAACCGCAATGCGAAAGAAATGACTGCGTTGCCGTTTCCATCCGGTTGACAGCACTCTCTCAGACAGCATACAATAGAGCCATGAATAAGGAACTGACACAAAAGCAGCGAACCATCATCGGCATCTTTCTTCTCACGGTTCTCGGCGCCTTCATCGGCTGGGTCTATGAGATGATTTTCTACAGAATTGATCTCGGATATTTCATCAAGAGAGGCCACGGCTACGGACCGTGGCTTCCGATCTATGCCTTCGGCGCGCTGGGATTGATCCTGCTCGTCCACGGAAGAAAGCTTTCCCCGGTTCTGATTTTCTGTTTATCCACGGTCGGATCCGGCGTCATCGAATACGTGACGGGATGGGTTCTTTTTCACCTCATGGGCGGCGTCAGACTATGGGATTACAATGTGGAAATCTGGAACTGGGGAAATATCGACGGCTTCGTCTGTGCCAGATCCGTGCTGATCTTCGGTGTCTTCGGCACCGTGTACGGCACCCTCGTGATTCCGAGATTCATGGCGTTCATTCAACGCGCAAAGGCGCGTCCGCTGGTGATCCTCACGGTAATACTGGCCGTTGTGGTGGGTGCGGATGTGATCTGCGGCTATATCGTCAGGCCTTTGATTGCAGGCGGGCTGTAGAAGCGTCCGGAGAGAAGCTCACATCACGTGCTTTCTGACCACGACGGCGCCAAAGGGAGCCAGTGAAAGCTTGGCGATCTTAAAGAACTGCTTCCCGAAAGGAATGCCGATAATCGTGATGCAATCCAGAGAATATTCAGAATGATACGCATCGTCTTTCCTCCTCTATACACATTTTTCATCCGGCTCACTCCGGCCGGATGCCGCAATCAACAGATATCCTAATATAGCAAAGATGCACCTGCATGTAAAGCCTTTCATGCTGCCCCCGCCCGAAGGGCGAGGGAGCCCGTGCGGCTTTGAGCACTGGAATGCGATCCGATAGGATCGCTTCCTTGATGGGTCGAATGACAATTCCCGGGTTTTCGGGTATAATAGGATGTCAGGGTTCGAAGTGAATGCGCGAAACAGGAGGTAGCCCATGGATCTGAAAACAGCCTATGAACCGTATTTCAGGATCGGCGTGGCAATTTCACCGCTGAATCTGCAAAACCCGGCGCATTGCCGGCTCGTACAGGCGGAATTCAACAGCTTCACCTGTGAAAATGACATGAAGCCCATGTATTTCCTGGACGAAAAGGAAAATCTTGCCCATCCGGAGAAATATGACACCGCTCCGGCGCTCTCCTTTCGGACGGCGACTCCCTATCTCGAATTTGCGAAGAAGAGCGGCATTGCCATGCGCGGCCACACCCTGCTCTGGCACCACCAGACGCCCGTCTGGTTCTTCCATGAAGGATATGACGCGGACAAGCCGCTGGCGAGCCGTGAAACCATGCTGGCCCGTATGGAAAACTACATTCACGGCGTGCTCGATTTTGTCCAGACCGGCTATCCCGGCATCATCTATGCATGGGATGTCGTAAACGAGGCGGTCGGAGACGATCACCAGTACCGAAAATCTTTATGGTACGACATCCTCGGCAGCGATTTCATCACCAGTGCCTTTACCTTCGCGCGCAAATATGCCGATCCCTCTGTCGCGCTTTTCTATAACGATTACGAAACCTCCCAGGAAGAAAAGTGTAATTTCATCATTCACAACATCCTTAAGCCTCTGATGGCCGAAAAACTGATTGACGGCATGGGACTGCAGTCCCATCTGCTGATGGATCATCCCGATCCGGAGAGGTACCGCGCCGCCCTTGAGCAATACGGCGCCCTGGGGCTTCAGATCCATGTCACGGAGCTCGACATGCACAATGCCGATCCCTCGCCGGAATCCATGCACCGGCTTGCCGAGCGCTATCAACAGTTCTTCCGGATCTATCTGGACGCGAAGATCTCCGGCAAAGCGAACATCACCTCCGTCACCTTCTGGAATCTGCGGGATGAGGACAGCTGGCTCACCGGTTTCCGCAAGGAAACAAGCTACCCTCTGCTGTTTCAAGGCGACTGTAAGCCAAAAGAGGCCTACGAGGCGGTGTTGCGCCTGGGCGCGGAAGCACGCTGACGGGCAATGATAAGGGGGGGACATGAATAAACCGAACGATTACCTGATGGAAAAATACGAACTGCTCAAGGACGATCTTCGATCTCTCGGGAGCGTCGCCGTCGCCTTTTCAAGCGGCGTGGATTCCACCTTTCTGCTATATGCCGCCAGAGAAGCCCTGGGCGATCAGATGCTGGCCGTGACGGCCTCCTCCTGTTCCTTTCCCGTCAGGGAACTGGAGGAAGCAAAGGCCTGCTGCCGGAATCTCGGCGTTCGTCACGTCATCGTGGAAACCAATGAACTGGAGATAGAAGGCTTTTCACACAACCCGAAAAATCGCTGCTACCTGTGCAAACGTGCCCTGTTCGAAAAATTCCTGGAGATTGCGGCAAAAGAAGGCATCCGCGAGGTCGTCGAGGGCTCCAATCTCGACGACAACGGCGATTACCGGCCGGGTCTTGCGGCAGTGGCCGAGCTGGGCATCAAAAGTCCGCTGCGCCATATCGGTTTTACCAAGGATCAGATCCGGATTCTGTCAAAATATTTCGATCTGCCCACCTGGGATAAGCCGTCCTATGCCTGTCTCGCCAGCCGCTTTCCCTACGGCGAGGAGATCACGGAAAAAAAGCTTTATATGATCGATCAGGCGGAGCAGTTTCTGATGGATCTCGGTTTCAGACAGGTCAGGGTACGGATTCACGGAAATCTGGCAAGGATTGAGCTTGCCTCCGATGCCTTCGACACATTTACGGAGGAAATCCGAAAAAAAGTGCATGCCCGGTTCAAAGAGCTCGGGTTCATCTATGTGGCGCTCGATCTGCTGGGCTACCGTACGGGCAGCATGAACGAGACGCTTACGTAATCTTTCTTTTTTCAAAAAACATGCGATAATGATGCCAGGGTCAAAAGCTCACGCGGCGATCATGCTCGCATGAATCGCCACGTGAGCTCTTGAACCGCCCGAACATGAGCAAGTAGCAAGATGCACGTATTCTGGGCATCGCAGCGGATTGCGAATGGTCGGAGGGTACACGAGATCCAGTGGATCTCGGATCTGCGCCGACCGAAGCGGAGCGGAGATTGCGAGATACTACGAACACTTAGCGAATGCGAAGCATGAGCTTAGTGTGAGTGTATGCGGAGCGAAGCGTAGCTTTGTGAAGCAACGGAGCAATCCGTGGGCATCATTACGCATACAAAGGAAGAGCCGACGCATGAGCAAGAACAAGGACGTAAACGATAACAGCCCGATCATGGAGCAGACACTTGATCGTCTGGCCAGGCGGGACGAGACTCCAATAAGTGTCTTTATCCTGCTCCTGGTTTTTTATATCATTTCCTCCGCCACGGTCAGCATAACCGCCGGTTCGCAGCGCGTGGTGATGTTCGGCGGCAACGAGATTTCGCTCTATACCTTTGCGGGCGTCTTTTCATCGATTGCCAACCTTTGCATCGTCCTGATGGCGGTTTTTTGCGGAAGGACAGGGTTCGTCGCATCGGTGATCGTACTGCTGTTCCAGATTCCAATGATTCTCATGGGGATCATCGTCAGGGGCAATCTCACCAGTCTTCCGGGATTGTTTGGAAATATCCTGACGATCATCGTCGTCTACGTCATCTATCTGAACAACAAAAATGTGGAGAGCTACCAGAAAAAGCTTCGGGATCAGGCGACCACGGACCTACTCACGGGTCTGCCCAACGGCTTCGCCAGCACTGAGCTGATCACCGAACTGATCAGACGAAACATCCCCTTCGCGGCAGTCACGATCGATATCAACGGGTTTAAGAGCGTCAACGACACGATGGGCTTTGACATAGGCAACAGGGTGCTGATCGAGATCGCCTCCCGCTGGAAGGACATCGCGGACAAGGGTCTTTCGGGAACCCTTGATTTTATCACCAGGATCAACAGTGACGAATTCTCTTTAGTCATCCGGGAGTTTTCTTCTGAAGAGAATATCCTGAAAACGATCCGGCTGTATGATCAGGCTCTGAATGAAAAAATCCATATCGATGCCTACGAATTTGTGGTAAGCGCGAGCTTCGGCTATGCCCTCTTCCCTGTCGACGCCGATGAGCTGAACACGCTGATCTCCAACTCCATCGCGGCCATGAAGGAAATCAAGCGGATGAAAAGCAGTGAACATATCCTTCATTTCACCCCTGAGCTGCTTGGGTCACGGAATCTCCTCATCCTGGAAAATAAGGTGCGGGATGCGCTGGAAAATGACAGGATCTACTTCAATCTCCAGCCCCAGTATGACATAACGCACAGGCTTCGCGGATTTGAGGCTCTTGCCCGCATGAAAGACGAGGACGGAACCGTGATCAATCCGGTCGAATTCATCCCCGCCGCGGAAAGAGCCGGTCTGATCGACAGCGTCGATCTCACGGTGTACAAAAAGTCGTCGATGTTCTTCGGCAGCCTTCTGAAAGAGTCGAATGCGGACATCGTTCTGTGCATCAATGTCTCCGTCAAGCATCTGATGAAAAGTGATTTCATCGAAGAAATCCGTGGAATCCTCAAAAGCAGCGGCATACCCGCAAAGCAGCTTGAGATCGAGATCACGGAATCGATCCTGATCGATTCCGTCGAAAAAGCCATGGACTGCCTGAAAGAGATCAGGGAAATGGGCATACAGATCTCCATCGATGATTTCGGAACCGGGTATTCATCTCTGAGTTATCTGAACAGTTTTCCGTCTGATATCCTGAAGATCGACAAATCCTTTATCGACCAGATGAACGACAGCGAATCCTCCAAAAAGTATGTCGAGGCGATCATCTCCCTGGCGCATGTCCTGGATTACCGGGTCATCGCCGAGGGCGTGGAGAAGCAGGAGCAGTTCGACACGCTGAGCGGCATCAACTGCGACTATATTCAGGGCTTTTTCTGGGGGCATCCTCTTTCGGAAGAGGATGCCGCCGCTCTTGTGCTGAAATCCTGATTATCTGAAAAAGATCTGCAGGGCGTGATACAGATGAAGCTGCCAGGCCTTCATGTCATGCACGCCGCCGGGAATGACATAGAAGTCATAGTTCCTGCCCTGCTCAAGCTGCGGACACACGGGCAGCGTCTTTTCCATAACCCCCTTCTGATCGGCATAGGCGATGTCCTTATCCCCGTTGCAGCAGAACATGTACCGCAGCGGAAGTCCCTTCTTTTCGCCGGCTTCCAGCGTCTCACAGATGCGCTTCACTTCCACGTCGGAATCTCCCTTGGGACCGCAGCACCCGGAGAAAGGGCCGTACCAGGCGAACAGATCGTAGTTGTGATAAAGGGCCGCCCGGTAGGTGGTCATGGAGCCGAGGGACAGGCCGGCGAACGCCCGGTGATCTCTGGTGGCGATCAGGTTTTTCTCTGAAACATCATCGAAAGCGTAGGTGCTGTAATGCTTCTCCACGGCAGGGATCAGATCCCTGCGGAGCTCCATATGGAAGTGCTCCGTGACGTACTCCGCGTTCTCTTCCAGATTGCCCTCCCGGTAGTAGGACGGCGTGACAATGATACAGGGATCGCAGATTCCGTCGGCGATCATGTTGTCCAGGATGGTGACCGTGTCCGGAAACATCTTGAACCACCAGTCCTCGGTCACACCGCCGCCGTGCAGCAGGTAAAGGATGTTGTACCTGCTACTGCTGTCGTAACCGCAGGGAAGATACACCCAGGCGCCCTTGTGAAGCGGCTTGTTCTGATCCTCGTCATAGGTGAATGTGTCATACTCAAACCGCTCCACGGTTCCCTTTTTTGCACATTCCTTCAGCATCTTTTCGGGCATTTCGAAGACGTATTCCATAGATGATTGCTCCTTTCGAATTGTGACACGAAACATACACCACTGGCATGAAAAGAGTAACACGTCTCGACGCTTCATACAAGCATGATCGTGGGTGTTACCGGCGCGATCATTTTATACTGATGGTTTCAATTCTGGTTCAATTATGGACATCCCTGCGGCTATACAAAAATCAGCCGATAAATGCTATAATTGTCCGTATGAAAAAGATTGCTTTGTTAACAGACGGCTGGAAAAGATATGTGACCTACGCCTGGGTTTGCGGCATCCGGGACCGGGCGGAGGAGCTCGGCATAGACATCTGTCTGTACACCTTTAACACCAACGGAAACTTAAGCCTGGACGAAAAGCACAACGAGGGCGAATACGCACTCTATGATCTGATCGATTACGACGCCTTTGACGGCTTTGTCTATGACTGCAGCAACACATCGGACCCGGACGTCATCGCCTCCGTCATAGAAAGACTCAAAGCCGCGTCTGCACCGGTGGTCAGTATCAATTACCATGTGGACGGCTTCTACTACGTAGGCAATGACAACCGCAACCTCATCATCTCCATGGTGGATCATATGGTGGACTGCCATGGATGCCGGCGGCTCGTCTTTGCCGGCGGTCCTCTGCACAACTACGAGAACGCCCAGCGTGTCGAGGGCTTCCTCGAGGCGCTTGACGCACACGGACTTTCCTGCGCCGAGGAGGATATCCTGTACGGCGACTATGATTATGACACAGGGGTCAGATACCTCAGAGAGTGGCTGGAGGCCGGCAAAGACCTTCCGGATGCGTTCATCTGCGCCAACGACAACATCGCGGCCGGCATCTGCGCGGAAGCCGAAAAGCAGGGGCTTCAGATCCCGGACGACTTCCGGGTGACCGGCTTTGACAATCTGGACAAAGCCGCCTATTACAAGCCGCAGATCGCCAGTGTGGATCACAACCGCGGCAAAATCGGCGGCCGCGCTTTTGACGTGCTCCTGGCCCTGATGGACCACCGTAAGGTTCCCCGCCACACCTATATGCGCAGCCGGATCATCCCCGCGGAGAGCTGCGGCTGTAAAAACACCGGCACCGTTGATTACCGCGACTACGCCAAATGGCAGATCGACGCGGATGTGGAACGGGACCGGCACGAAAGCCGCATTCTCAACATGGAGAAAAATTTTGCCGACTGCTGCACCCTGGAAGGCCTGTTTGACCGGTTTGCGAATTACATCCGGGCGGTCAAATGCACCGGTATGTTTCTCTGCGTGGACGGCACTCTTATGGAGGCATCTCCGGACAACACGCTTCCCACGGATCACTTTGACAAAAGCCGTCTGTCCGTCATCATCGGCCAGGACCGCGACCGGCGTCTTTACTCCGTCAGAACCTTCCGGGAGATGATGGACTACCTGGGCGCCACGGACGAGCCGCGCTCATTCATGTTTTTTCCCGTGCACTTCCGTGATCAGCGGGTGGGAACGACGGTCCTGATGGATCCGGCATTCCTCTATGATTATCCGTTTTTCTATGACGTGCACCAGGCCTTTATCGACAGGCTGCACAATCTGTATGTACAGACCCAGCTCGAAAACGCGGCAGCCAGAATGCGCAGACTCTACAACCGCGACGCGCTGACCAATCTGTATAACCGGATCACCTGCGACGAGATGATCGCCCCGAGATTTGACGCATACACGCGCGAAGGCGTGGTCTGTGCCATCGCGTTCTTCGATGCCGACAATTTCAAGGATGTGAACGACACCTACGGACATGATTTCGGCGACAGGATTCTGGTGACGATCGCCCATTCCATCACCTCATGGAAGCCGCTGGATGCCTACGCATACCGGTTCGGCGGGGATGAATTCGTGGTGTTCATCCCTTATGCCACCGAAGAAAAGGTGGGGCGTTTCATCTCCCATGTAGATCATGAGCTAAGGGAACGCGGGATCGAAATCAGCCATGGTGTGATCTACACCGATCCGGAAAAGAACGACACGCTCGGGAGATATCTGACGCTGGCGGACCAGCACATGTATCAGGAGAAGAAAGAGCGCAGGGAACAGAAGGAACGTTCCGGCGCCACAGATATCGCCAGGGAAAAGCCCGATGTAGAGAGTCCGTTTCCGGAGACTTCCTTCTACAAAGGCATGGACATCTCCAGTCTCCCGGAAAAGGAGGACCGCGGGTGCGTGCTGCGTGATATGGACGGCACGCCCACGGAGCCCTTCGCGCTGCTTAAAAAATACGGCATCAACTCCGTCAGGCTCCGTCTTTGGAATGATCCGGCCAACCATCCTGAATCCGGCGGTTACTGTGATCTGCCGCACACGCTGGCCATGGCCCGCCGGATCAGGGAGCACGACCTGCACTTCCTGCTGGATTTCCATTATTCGGATTACTGGGCGGATCCAGGCAAACAGAGAAAACCGGAGGCCTGGAAGGACTTAAGCAAGGATCAGCTGGCGGAGGCGGTTTACGACTACACCCGGCATGTCCTGATCGAGCTTTCCCGCATTGACGCGCTGCCCGATATGGTGCAGATCGGCAACGAGATCCGCAGCGGTATGCTCTTCCCGGATGGCGCTGTACCGGACTATGTCTCTCTTGCCGCGCTCGTCAACGCCGGGATCCGGGCTGTCCGGGAAATATCCGAGGACATCGCGGTCATGATCCATCTCGATCAGGGCGGACGCTTCTTTTGTCTGGAGGAATGGTTCAACGCCATGTTTTCCGCCGGAATGGAGCGCATCGACGCGATCGGTATCAGTTACTACTCCTTCTGGCACGGCACCTTCAGGGATCTCAAGGACACCATCACCCAGCTGATCGACCGCTACCGGCTGCCTGTCTATGTCGTGGAGACCGCGCATCCGTGGCGTCACTGCGAGCACGATCACATTTCCGAGGACATGATGACCATGGCCGGTTACCCCGCGGGGATCGAGGAACAGAAAAAGGCGCTTTCCCTGGTCATGCAGGTGGCAGCGGAAGCATCCGGAAAAAGGAAGACGGGTGTCTACTATTGGGAACCGCTTTGCTTCACCGGCCAGGGCTTCGGCAGCTGGGACGAAAACATGGGGATGCTTGATGATACCGGCAAAGCACTGCCCTCCTTTGAGGCTTTCCGCGATTTCGATCCGAAAAAACCGCCGTTCACCGGACTGGATGCCTACATCACCTCACTCTACCACAAGGAGGAAAGCAAGCTCCCTCCGGCAGGAACAAACCTTGTGAAGAACCCCCGCTTTGAGGACGGGATATCGGGCTGGTGGATCAGCAGATTTCCGGAAGAGGTCACATACAGCACGGAAAACGGAGAACTGTATGTGTCATCACAGACCAACTTCACCTTTATGCTGACAAGGGATATCCGGATCGACAGAGCCGGCAGCTACCGGTTTATGCTGGATTACCGGGGCAGCAACACCACCGGCGTGTCAGTGAAGATGTTCGTGAAGGTGATCAGCTGTAACGGAGAAAAGCTGTATGAGAAGCCCATCTACCCGTCCGATGTGGACTTTGTGACCTGTGCGATGGACGATCTGGTGCTTGAACCCGGCAGCATCCAGGTGGGTCTTGCCATCGAGGCGCCGCCTGTCTATGCCAGGATCACGAATATCGCACTCATTTTCGGAGTTCAGGCAGGATGAAAAAGATACTGATCGTCGATGATGACCAGTCCATCAACGGAATGCTCTGCGAAAAACTGCGCGAAGAAGGCTATGATGTGACCGCGGCCTATTCGGGGACAGAGGCGCAGCTGCTTTTGGCCGGTGCAAAACCGGATCTCATTCTGCTTGATCTGATGCTGCCGGGCCTGAGCGGGGAAGAGCTCATGTCGCAGATCACCGACATACCGGTGATCGTCCTCAGCGCCAAAGCGGATATCACGGACAAAGTGGGACTCCTGCGCGGAGGCGCTGCCGATTACATGACCAAGCCCTTCGATATGGAGGAGCTTCTGGCGCGTGTGGAGGTGCAGCTTCGAAGGGCACGGACACCCGGTGAAACGGCCACCCTGCATTTTCGCGATATTACCCTTGATCAGGAAACACACACGGTGCAGCATAACGGCACGGAGATCAGGCTGACCAGAACAGAGTATGCGATCTTCCGTCTGCTGATGCAAAAGCAGGGACAGGTGGTGGCCAAGCTGACCATCCTTGAGAATATCAGTGATGACACACCGGACTGTACCGAGGATTCCCTCAAAATCCATATTCACAATCTGCGCGGAAAGCTGAAGGCCGCCACGGGAAAGGAGTATATTTCCGCAGTATGGGGAATCGGCTTTATGCTCACTGATCCGTCTTCTTAACCAAATCTTATCTTTTCTCTTAACCGTTTTCTTAACTTTGCCGTGCTATCCTGTTTTCAGAAAGGAAGGTGAACCCGCATGGAATACATTCTGAAAACAAACTGCCTCACAAAAAAATATAAGGATTTCGCGGCACTCCGGGGACTCACAATGAGCATTCCGAAAGGATCGATCTATGGTTTTGTCGGAAAAAACGGAGCCGGAAAGACCACGCTTATCCGCCTGATATGCGGATTGCAGGACGCAGATGCCGGAGAATATGAGCTGTTCGGTGTGAAAAATTCGGAAAAAGACATTTTCCGATCCAGGCGAAGGATGGGGGCAATCGTGGAGACGCCCTCCATATACCTGGATATGACGGCGGAGGATAATCTGAAACAGCAGGCTGATATGCTGGGCCGGCCTTCCTATGAAGGAATCGATGAACTTCTGCACCTTGTGGGGCTTAAGGACACCGGAAAAAAAAGAGCCAGGAATTTTTCACTGGGGATGCGCCAGCGGTTGGGCATCGCGATCGCGCTTTGCGGCGATCCGGATTTCCTGGTGCTTGATGAACCGATCAACGGACTTGATCCTCAGGGGATTATCGAGATTCGTGAGCTGATCCTTACGCTTAACCGGGAAAGGAAGATCACCGTCCTGATCTCGTCGCACATCCTGGATGAGCTTTCAAAGCTGGCCACCCATTACGGCTTTATCGACCACGGGCAGATCGTGCGGGAGATGAACGCGGAGGAACTCGAAAGAGCATGCAGAAAGTGCATAAGGCTCACCGTCACGGATGTCAGGGCGCTGGCCATGGTGCTTGATAAGATGGGCATCGAATACAAAATAACGGATGATCACCACGCGGATGTTTATGCAAAACCGATTCTGTCCGCGATCACGCGTGAGCTTGATCAATACGGCTGTGATCTGATTTCGGCCGATGAACGGGATGAGAGCCTTGAGAGCTACTACATCTCTCTTGTGGGAGGTGGCAGCCATGAATAAGCTGATACGTGCAGGGATTAAAAGGATGTTCCGGATAAAGACGCTATATATCTGCCTGGCAGTACTGTTCCTGATCGGCGGTTTTGACATCATAAAGGAGTTTCTGTTCAGGGAACCGGGGAGAGATCTTCCCGATCCGGGCGGCTATCTCCTGTCCGGTTTTCTGACGACGGTGCTGCTCTCAGCCGTGTTTATCACCTCCTTTCTGGGGGCCGAGCATCAGTACGGCACCTTAAGGAACAAGATCGTGGCCGGCAATAACAGGCTCAGCATCTATGTGAGCAGCTTTATCGTGTGCTATGCGGCCGTGATGATCATGTACGGCTTTGTGTGGCTGGAAACCACGTTTTTCGGCACGCTGATGCTGGGCGGCTACACGTACGGCGCAAAGGAACTGCTCAACCTGTTTCTTATATCGTTTCTGGGATTCACCATGCTGACCGCGCTTTTTGTCCTGATCGCGCTTTGTGTACACAGTAAGAGCCTTGGGTCTGTATCCGCTGTTATCGCTGCGTTTGCCATCATGATCTGCGGCGTGATGACCGTGCAGATTCTTTCCGTCCCTGCGTTTATCCCGGTGGAGCAGATCGCTGCACAGGATCTGCCGGACTATGAAAAGGTGCCGGATGATCCGTCCATTGTGATCAATCCGGACTATGTGGACGGCGGCAGACGTAAGGTATTTGAAACCGTTCATCTGCTCTGCCCTGTCTCACAGATGATCTCGTCGTCCGAAGAACCGAATGCGGATGGCATGCTCGTGTCTCTTGCTGAGACAGTGGTATTACTGGCATCCGGGATGCTCATTTTCAAAAAACGTGATCTGAATTAAAAAGGAGTGCAGGATATGGTTTATCCCTTTGCCGGCATACTGACGCTGATCGTCCTGGCCTTGCTCGTAAAGCTCTGCCTGATCAAACGATCGATACGGGAGATGGCGGATGATTTTTCCCGCAGGGTGGAAACCGATACGAACACGCTGATCGATGTGTCCACAGGCGACAGAGATATCATCAGACTGGCGGAAAAGCTGAACTGCGGACTGCGGATGCTTCGAAAGGAGCATCTGCAGTATGTTCAGGGGAGTACGGAGCTCAGGACGGCGATCACGAACATATCTCATGATCTCAGGACCCCTCTGACGGCGATCTGCGGGTATCTGGACATGCTGGAAAAGACCGATGACAAAGAGAAACAGGCGCGATACATCGAAATTATGAAAGAGCGCTCCGGGATGATGAAGCAGCTGACGGAAGAGCTGTTCAGGTATTCGCTGATCCTTTCGGATGAAGAGGAGCTTACGACGGAAAAGGTGTATGTGAATCAGCTTCTCGAGGAAAGCATCGGCGGTTTTTATCCGGCGCTTGCGGAAAAAGGGATCACGCCGGATATCCGCCTCACGGATAAACGCATAGAGCGCGACGGAAATAAGGAGGCGCTTACGAGGGTGTTTACCAACCTGATGAGCAACGCGGTGAAGTACAGCGACGGGGATCTTGCCATCGTTCTCACCGATCAGGGGGAGATCATATTTACCAATCACGCAAAAAGACTGTCTGCTGCCACGGTGGAACAGCTTTTTAACCGTTACTACACGGTAGAGGCGGCACAGAATTCAACCGGAATCGGCCTGTCGATCGTGCGGATGCTTGTTGAACGCATGCACGGGAACGTGACTGCCACCTATGAGAATGAATGCCTTTCAGTGAAGATTGTTCTTTGACGGTTCTTTGACGACTTATCAACATCTTCGTCCATCGTTTCCGGAAGAAAACTGACCGCCTTTTTCCCTCATCGATTTTACCCGATACATATTGCTGTCTGCCTCGGCGATGATCCGTCTGAACTCTTCTTCGTTTTCATAATTGCCGAAAGCAGTTCCCATGCTTACGAGAAGGACAGCTGCATACAGGAACCGCTCTATGCAGACAGTTTTCTTCCCGTCATCATAGAACAGCATGGTCTTCGCCTTCGTATACTTTCCCCAGAGCACCACCATCAACAAGGGAAGGGTAACATAGATCGTATTGGCAATCCAAAGAATCGCCCTGACGCCCGATCCCGAATCTCCTCTGAAAACGATCGCGAGGATATCCGTGATACAATACAGGATGATGCTCCATAAAAGCGCTTTATACCAGGGACTTTCCGCATTTCCTCTTTTTCTTTGGAATACAGAAAGAGGATGATGCCGAGTATGAACATACAGACGATATTGATTTCAAGATAATAAATTAACCCAAGAGACATAGGATCCTTCCTTTTTCAAAAGCTCTGCCGCAACAGTCTTCATTCCTGCCCCCGGCAGACACCCACATCGCGGATCGCATTCCGGATATGAAGGCTGTTTATTTCTCGGCGGCCATAGCACGCTCTCTGTCGATCCGCTCGTGATTGCGCTTCTTGTCTTCGTACATGGACGCGTCGATTTCGTGCATGAACGCGTCGATCGTATCTCCCGTCACATTCAGCTTCGCACAGCCCATTGAGAAGGAAAGCGTGTACGGATGTTCGCCGGATTCATTAAAACGATGCATCTCCCCGCGGATCCGGTCCATCATGTGCATTGCACTGGACTCATCATCCGTCTTCATGATGATGATAAATTCGTCGCCCGCGTAGCGGTATACCCGTGCATCCAGCATGGCCGCCCGGCGGAAGATATTCGCTGCCTGACAAAGCGCATCATCCCCGACCGAATGTCCGAAGCGGTCATTGATCTCCTTGAAATAGTCGATGTCAAGCATGATCCCGTAATACGAAGATCGCCGATCCTCCTTCATGACAATCATCGAGTGCTCGATGAACTGGCGGTTGTAGAGACCTGTTAATGTATCAACAAATGCCTGCTGACTCTGGATGTTGATATAGATCGCGGTGATGCCCAGCGCGATCCCCGCCCACACCAGCGCGATCCCGTAAAAGATCACCTGCAGGATACAGCCGGAAAAAACAGGAATCAAAAACATCCAGATGGGGAAAAAGCTGACATCGCCGTATTCCGAGCAGTATACATACAGCGTGCGGACGCTGATACACATGGCGATGAACAGATACAGATAGAAGATATAGCTGATCGGCAGCCGATGATACACATTGTTTTCATCCACGGTGAAAAAGAAGCCCGTGAAAATATTGACGATCAAAAGCGCCGTCATCACCACCGATGCGGCGATCAGAAGCTTATATTTTCCCCAGAGCCGCTCTTTGCTCCTGTACAGCCGGACATCAACATAAAGAACCCACAGGGTGGCGATGGCGAGCGTTGAAGCGTACAGATAGCTGTTTTCCAGGATGTTTCCGATGTGATACAATCCCCCCGGCCTGCCGTTGATCATAAAGCTTCGGGTCTCCACACTGCCGCCGAGGATCCCCAGCAGAATCATTGCGGAAAAAAGGTGATCGTCCAATCTCCTCTGACGTCTGGTCCTGTATCGGCTGATTAACAGAACCAGCAGCAGGACGCTCCCGAATCCATTGGATACTATGATCGCCTGAATATTCATCGATTTCTCCCGTCTGCCATCTCTTATGACTTCGCCATGCTGTGTTTCACGATGAGCATTCCCTCACCATGTATGAGTATACCACAATTCCGAGGCTTTTTCTTCCGGTCTGTGTCAGGGAATTGGTTAATCATTGACGAAACCGGCTATAC
>JAIKYU010000066.1 GCA_024682835.1 Lachnospiraceae bacterium
CCTCATACTCCCGCAGGGATATCCATTATTTTCTCCACCGCAAGTACGGCTCCGTGTGCGTTTTCGACGGTGATTCTTTTGAGGCGACTGATGTCCCTCTCCTTCAGACTGACCTGCCGGATGACGCCGTAACTGCGCAGCTTATCAAGCGATGGTATTATAAGAGATAACGCCCCTTCCCCCGCGCAGGACGGTCTGTCAGAGGATGGGCGGATCCTTGTCCGCGGTTATCGTGCCGCGTCTTCTGACAGACGTGAGGGTATGCTCGATCTGGCGCGGAAAGCGCTTAAAAGCAAAGAAGGAGTAACCTCCTCTTCTTCCCGGGTTGCGGGTGAAGAGACAGCGTAGTGACTTTTTCCGAAAACTACAATATGTAGTGCTTGATGTGGATAAAAACACAAGTTTTCCACAAATTATTAACAATGTTATCCACAATTATATTGACAGAGGCGCGGCGCCATCGTTATACTTTAAGTACAGACAGAAAAACTGGACTGTACACCCGCCATTCCGAGCGAAAGCTTTAGCGGTCTCGTGAGAGCCGTCGGCGGCGGGGGAAGGGGTCGCCTCACGGCGACTTTTTCTTTTTGGAGGAAATATGAATCTATATGTCTATTCAGACGAATCCGGCACCTTCGATCATGTTCACAATCATTATTATGTATACGGTGGGCTGATCGTTCTCGGCTCTGAAAACAAGTCCAAATGGGAGCATAGGTACGCGGCTGCTGAGAGGACTGTGCGGGAAAATGCCAAGTTGTCGCGTGACTCTGAAATAAAAGGGAATAATGTTACCGCCAAACAAAAAGCTGCTTTGTTTCGGTCTCTGAATAAATGCTACAAATTTGCCGTTGTTGTCGATGAACACAGGGTTTTTGAGCGAATCTACGCCAGTAAGAAGGATAAACAGCGGTACTTGGACTACGTGTACAAAATTACGATCCGACGTGCTCTCGAGAATCTTATCCAGGAAGCTCGCCTGTGCGTTGATGATGTTGAGAACATTTATTTCTTTGTTGACGAACATTCCACGGCCACAAACGGCAGATACGAGCTTCGTGAAGCGCTGGAGCAGGAATTGAAAAGCGGCACATATAATTATTCGTATACAAAGTTTTTCAAGCCTCTTTTTCCTGATATGGGATCCGTTTGCCTCGAATACTGCGATTCTAAGAAGAAGCTCCTTGTTCGTGCTGCGGATATCGTGTCAAACAAGATTCTTCATATGGCAAATGACGATGACCTGCCGAAGGTATCCTCCCTTCAAAACATGTTTATGTTAATTCAGCCCTAATTGGTAGGCCTATTGCAAACCAGTTGAATATAGTGTAATCTGACCATACAGGCCGACCGTTACGGCGAGAATATAGCGGGCGTATATGTTTAGCTTCCGCGGACGACGGGGTGCATTGCGTAGAATATCGTTCACTTGTGTGTGGAGATTGCTTCGGCGGTCTCCCTTTTTGTTCTTGATAAATAGTAAGAGCTCAAAGTGTCAGTGAGATGGGATCGAAATGAGATTTTCACTTGCGCCGGCGCAAATGGGAGGGATCATGGCTAAGACCAAATACTCGTATAATGAGCAGTTCAAGGGCTGGACCACGCTTGTGTGGGACGGCACCTACGACGAGATGGGCCGGAAGCACCGGAAGCGGGTGATCTCGAAGAAGTCTTCCCGGGATCTGGAGAACCAGGTCGAAGCGATCCGGCATCACGTCGAGGAGCACGGGTCTCTCGATTACTGCGATCTGTCATTCTATGAGTATGCCCTGCAGTGGTTGTCCGTGGCCAAGGCCTCGCGCGAGAAGAACACGAAGTTCATGTACGAGAACGCGATCCGCGTCCACTTATCTTTTCTGTCGAATGTGAAGATCTCCGATATCCGCCACTCGCATTTCCAGCAGGCCATCAACCAGCAGATCGAACACCCGCGGACCTGTGAGGTGATCTCCATGACGTTTAAGCAGATTGTGAAGAGCGCCGTCCGGGATCACCTGCTGCCCCGGAGCGCCTTAGATGACATTCTCTCCGATATTTCCATGCCGGCGAAGAAGAAGGCCGAGAAAAGAGCTCTCACGGAGCTGGAGAAGGAGGCCGTCCGAAATGTGAAGCTTCCCGGCCGGAAGCTTGCCTTTCTTCTCATCCTGTATTACTGCGGTCTGCGCAGGGAAGAGGCGCTTGCGCTCACCGCGTCCGATTTTGACTGGAATGATAAGGTCGTCCGGATCCGCCGCGTGATCATCTATGTCGGCAACAATCCGGAGCTGAAGGACTATCCGAAGACGGCGAACGGCCTGCGCGATGTGCCGCTCCCGGATGCGCTCATTGAAGGGATCAGGGATTATGTCGAGAGCACTGACGGTTTCCTGTTCCGCGGCCGCAATGCCGATATGATGACGTTGTCTGCTTATGTCAGGAAGTGGGATTCTATCGTGAATGCTTTGAACGTTGCGGCCGGTTATAACCCGAACGCTAAGAAGAATAAGATGGAGAAACCAATTCAGGATCTCACCGCGCACATCTTCCGGCACAATTACTGTACGGAGCTGTGCTACCAGATCCCCGCGATCTCCACGAAGATGATCGCGCGGATTCTTGGCGATACGGAGAAGATGGTTCTTGACGTCTACAGTCACATCGTGGAAAATAAAGAAAACGTGGGCGAAGCTGTGAATAAAATCAACATGTAACTAATTTGTAACTAAAACATGCCCCAAACGCAGGATCTATGCGGTTTGAATGTTTGACTTTTAATCCAGTTGTCGAGAATTCCATTCCCTCGTGGCACATTTTAGATCAAGAAGCGAGGAAACGCATAAAAACCGGGAGAAGCACGCCGTATGTGGCTTCTCCCGGTTTTTCGGTTGATGTATTTTAAGTATAGCAGAGTGAGGAAAAGTAATAAAAAGTGCATGTTACTAACGTGTAACTAAACTGTTTGTAACTAATCCCGTCCGCATATTCCTGAACGGTATGGCAGTTTGGCGCCAGAGCGAAATAGTACGAAAGATCGCAAACATGGTGGCCTTTCTCGCCTCGTTCACCACGGGAGCCTGCATCCCGGTGAGCGGAAGGGTTATGCCTGCGATATGGCAAGGAAATAATCAGAAGCCAACATTCTCCTCTTCCACGGTTCCCCAATACGCAGACGCCTGAACATCCGGCCCCTCCATATCAAGAACCTTGCGAAACTGTGTTTCGTAAAGCTCCCTGTAGATCCCTCCTGCCTTTAGAAGCGATTCATGATCTCCCTGCTCCGCGATCACGCCGTCCTTTACCACCAGAATACAGTCGGCCTTCAGGATCGTGGACAGTCTGTGGGCGATAACAATGCTGGTCCTTCCCCGCATCAGAAGTTCAAGCGCGTCCTGAATGGCATTCTCAGAGATGGAATCCAGCGCGCTGGTTGCTTCATCGAGGATAAGGATCTTCGGATCCTTCAGGATCACTCTCGCGATGGAAAGACGCTGCTTTTCGCCGCCGGAGAGCTTGAGTCCGCGGTTGCCGACGATTGTATCATAACCGTCCGGCTGGGCTTGAATGAAGTCGTGGATATTCGCATTTTTGCATGCGGCAATAAGCTCTTCCTCCGTGGCATCTTCCTTCGCATACAAAAGATTGTCCCTGATGGTGCCGTTAAAGAGATAGGTCTCCTGCGTGACCACCCCGATATTCGACCGCAGCCAGAAAAGGTCAAAGTCCTTTACATCCATTCCCCCGATCTTCACGGAGCCCGCAGTGACATCGTAGAGACGGGGAATGAGGTTGACGATGGTCGATTTACCTGACCCGGACGGTCCGACGACGGCATACATCTTTCCTCCGGGAACGGTGAAATTCACGTCCTTCAGGATCGGAACCCCGGGATCATAGGAAAATGCCACATGGTCATACCGGATATCCCTGCATGTCACGTCCGGTTTCTTTCCGTTTTCGGGACTGACAATGGAACTTTTCATATCGAAATAGGCAAAGATCCTGGTGAAAAGTGCCAGCGAACGGGTGAAATCCACATGAATATTTAAGAGACTCTGAACCGGAAAGTAGAGCCTGTTGATCAGCGCCACCATGGCGGTGATCGTGCCGACGGTCAGTCCGGTATCCATCTGTGAGATGATCAGATAGCCTCCGGCAAAGTAGATGAGGAGCGGACCCAGCTGGGTAAACATTCCCAGAATGACCCGAAACCAGCTGCCGCCTCGCTGTTCTTTGAGATTCAGGGCTGTGAGCTCCGTATTCACCTTTTTGAAACGCTCATATTCGCGCTCTTCTCTCGTGAAGAGTTTGACGAGCATGGAGCCGCTCACACTCAGCGATTCATTGATCAGCTGATTCATTTCATCGCTCTTTTCCTGGGAATCGGAGCGGATCTTCCACTGATTCTTTCCGACGGTCTTTGTCGGCAGGATGAGAAGCGGAATGATCATGATGCCGACGACAGCCAGCTGCCAGCTCATCGTGAAAAGCGCCACGAGTGTGGTGACGACGGTTGCCACGTTGGATACAATGCTCGAAAGCGTTCCGGATATGATGCTGCTCACGCCGCTGATATCCGTGTTCATCCTGGTGATGATATCACCCTGTTTTTCGGTGGTGAAAAAGGAGTGCGGCATGTACTGCAGATGGTGGTACATCTCGTTCTTCATGTCGAAGATGATCTTCTGGGATATCCAGGCATTGATGTAGGATTCCAGCACCCCGATGATCTGTGAGACGGCAAGGGTGGCGAAGGCCATCAGGAGCAGGCGAATCAGAAGCGCCATGTCCCTGTCGAGAAGCGCTTCATCGACGATTTTTCCTGTGATAATGGACGGGAGAAGACCGATGACGGCAGAAAGCAGGATTGCCAGGAACACAAAGGCAAATTGAAGCCAATAGGGTGTTAAGTAGGACAGGATCCGTCTGATCAGTTTTCCGTCTACTTTCGGGAGATTTTCCTTCTCTTCATCCGTAAGGAATCCTCTGGGTCCGAGGCCTCTCATGGGTATCTGGGGCATGGTCTGTTTCCTCCGTTTTCGATGTATCAGATTCCCGCATGCACAGCCACTGCTTCAAACGGCGCCTTCAGTTCGACTGTGATCGAGCCGTCTTCCAGAGAGACGCGGTTATCCTCTGAGCACATGACCCGCAGGATCTTATCCGCCTTAAGCGGGAGGCGGATTCTTTCCGGAAATGCTCCGTCAAAGGTGTGGATCACGATCAGGTTGTCTGTGCCGGCCCTGCGGACCACAGCCTGCCAGCCCTTCGGGTGGCGCCAGCTTTCGGAGATCTCTCCGTGGAAGGAGGAGATCCCGTCCCGGATCACATGTCGGATTTCCCGGTAGAAATCAATTCCTTCATCCACCTGATGCCACTGTTCTTCAGACAGCTTTGTCACATCACCGGAGAGGCACATCACGCCGAGGAAAGTGTTGATCAGGGAATAGTTGATCCTTCGAAGACTGTCCTCCGCACGCAGAACTGCCCAGATCTGGGATTGGGCGGGCAGAATCACGCGGTGCAGATTGGCGGCGATGATCGGTATTTCTGCGCATTCGTGCGCATCGGAGAAGGAGGCCATATCGGACAGGGCCATCAGGGAGGGCTCCAAGCGGTGACCGCCGGAGGCACAGTTTTCGATCATGAGATCCGGCAGTGCTTCGCGCAGGCGTCTGAAGAAACGCAGCGTCCCCTGCATGTTTTGCCGTAGTCCTTCGCCGGGACTGTCCGGATCATCGCAGCCGATTCCGATGGTGTCGTTGTAATCCACCTTGATGTAGGAAAAGCCGCAGCGCTTCAGGAGTCCGATGACTCGTTCATCGAGATAGGCGTGCACCTGTTCCTTGCGCATGTCCAGGAAACGGCGGTTGTCCGTGTCGATCGGTACGCCGTCCCGCGTCAGCAGCAGCTCTTCCCTGCGAAAGACCTCCGAACCGGAGGCACAGGTTTCCGGCTCAAACCAAAGCCCCGGCTTCATGCCGTGGGAACGGATCATATCCGCCGTGGCCTTCAGTCCCTGCGGGAACATCTCCTTTTCCTCGGGGATCCAGTCGCCGCCGCAGTCACTCCAGCCTGCGCCGGGTTTGCGGTACCAGCCCGCGTCGATCACCAGAATGTCCACACTGTGTCCCTCCAGGCTTCCTGCGATTTTTTCGAGATTGTCATGTGTGGGATTCCCCCAGGTGATGCAGTATTCGTTGCACATGACGGGGAGATCGGCATCCGGATGCGGCATTCTGCGGCGGTGGATGCTGAGCAGGCGCTGGGATACCTCGTCGATGCCGCCCGTGCCGACGGTCATCAAAGCTTCGGGTGATGTAAAACGCTCTCCGGGCAGGATGGTTTTGGCCCATCGCCCGTAATCCTCATCCGGCAGGGAAGCCATGAGGCTCAGACCATCATCCTTCCGGCGAACCTCCATCTGCCAGGAGGAGGGGCAGGCAAGCTGTACCGCCCAGGTCACACCGGCTTTGCGGTCCTCAATCGCGGCAAAGGGGAAGAAGCCGCGCACCGGCATGGAACCCAGCTGGCCGAATTTCACCAGACGAATGGCATGCCCTGTCCAGGAGCGCTCCAGCATTGCTTCTTCGATGCGTTCGGAGCAAAGACGCCCTTCCGCGCTCCACATGCTTTTGATCCGGTGCAGGAAAAGAGCGCCTTCCGCGTCGCCCTCCGTAAAGGGGGTGATGCCGCTCAGATTAAGGCTTGAGAGGAGATTGAGCGTGACCGGTGTGTCGCCCGTGTTTTCAAATGTGCTCGACACGACGACGGCCTGAAGCCCCTCCTCCCACTGTACCCGGTGATGCACGGTTCTGCCGTTGCCGTCTCCGACGCTCGTGATCACGGTATTGCCTTCTCTTATCTGCGAGACAAACTTCAGAGCGTCTGTTGCCGAGGTGCAGGAGAGCGTGTGCCCGTTGCCGTATCCGGCAGGCAGGTGATCCCCGCGGGCATGCAGTTGAACGAGCGGCTCGGGTGTGTATTCCTTCTTCAGTGCTCTGTCCTTAAGGGAGCGCGGGATCAGGGACATGCTGATGTGCTCCTGTTCGTCTGTATCGTATGCAAGGAGCATATCACCAAGTGCGTATTCCTTCCGAGTTCTCATGGTTTTCTTCCTTTTTTGTGCCGTCAGGCGGATGATCGTATGTTATTTCCATTGTAGCGCATGTTGATGCTTCTATGGTACTATATTTATAGTATTTTGTGGAAGCGCCCATCTGTTTTTATCCGGAATGGCGACGTGAAATATGAAGGGGGAAGGAATCATGGGAGATGTATTTGAGGGCAGCAGGAAACTCGGATTCGGATTGATGCGGTTGCCGGAGACGGCGCCGAACGGTCCGTTCGGTCACATCGACATGGAGACTACGAAGCAGCTGGTCGATTACTTTATCGATCAGGGCTTTACATACTTTGACACCGCCTGGATGTACTGCGGTTTCAAAAGTGAAGACGCAGCAGGTGAAGCGCTGACAGCAAGGCATAAGCGGGATACCTTTACATTGGCAACCAAGCTCCACGGAGGCTTCTTCAACAATGAGGAACAGATGGAGGAGGTGTTTTTGACTCAGCTGCGCAAAACGCGCGTGGATTATTTTGATTACTATCTGCTCCACGATCTGGGAGAGGATCACTACAAAAAATATACGCGGCTCGGCTGCTTCGAATGGCTCGCGGACAAGAAGAAGGCCGGATATGTCAGGCACATGGGCTTTTCCTATCACGACAGAGCGGACCTCCTGGACCGGATCCTCACCGAGCATCCGGAAGTGGAATTTGTCCAGCTGCAGTTAAATTATCTTGACTGGGACAGCGAGGCCATCCAGTCGAGGAAATGCTATGAGGTGTGTGTCAAACACGGGAAGCCGGTCGTGGTCATGGAGCCGGTTAAGGGCGGCACGCTTGCCAATGTGGTACCGGAAGTGGAGAAGCTGTTTAAAGATTATGCGCCCGACAAGTCTGTGGCCTCCTGGGCAATCCGTTTCGCGGCCAGCCAGCCCAATGTCAAAATGGTTCTTTCCGGCATGGGCAATATGGACATGATGCGGGATAATACGGGTTATATGAGGGACTTTACACCCCTCAATGAAGAGGAGCTTGCGATCATTAAAAAGGCGACGGATCTCATCAATGCAAGTATTGCCATTCCCTGTACGGCCTGCGCATACTGTGTGGACGGCTGTCCGAAAAACATCCCGATCCCGAAATACTTCTCCCTGTATAATGCCGAGAAACAGGAATATGCAGGAAAGGGCTTTACGCCGCAGGGCGGCTATTATTCCAGACTGACACAGGTGTACGGCAAAGCCGGTGATTGTATCGGGTGCGGCAAATGCGAGCAGATCTGTCCGCAGCATCTTCCGATCCGAGAGAATCTGAAGCTTGTCGCGGCACAGTTCGGACGCTGAAGTGGGTGATCCGTGTCCTTCATCCATGTAGAAAAACTGCATAAATCCTTCACTGTTCTTGAAAAGCGCAGAAAAGGCAGTCTGTTCAGGGAAAGGAAGACCGTCGAGGCGCTGCGGGATCTCTCCTTCGAGATCGGGCGCGGGGAACTGGTAGGATATATCGGCCCGAACGGCGCCGGGAAATCCACAACGGTCAAGATCCTTTCCGGGATCATGACGCCGGAGAGCGGGGAAGTGACGGTCGGCGGGCGGATCCCATGGGCAGACCGCAGGGAGCATGTCCGGCGGATCGGCGTCGTCTTCGGACAGCGGATGCAGCTGTGGTGGGATGTTCCGATCCTGGACAGCTATCTTTTGCTGAAGGATATCTACAGGATTCCCGATGAAAAGTACCACGCACGGCTTACGGAACTGACGGAGGTGCTGAAGCTGGAAGAACTCCTGCGCACGCCCTTGCGGCTTATGAGCCTGGGACAACGGATGCGGGCGGAGCTGTGCGGTTCTCTGCTGCACAGGCCGGAGCTTCTCTTTCTGGATGAGCCGACGATCGGGCTGGATGCGGTCAGCAAGCTTTCGCTCCGGGAGTTCCTTAAGTGGGAGAATGAGACCTATGGGACGACGATCCTTCTCACCACACATGACATGGAGGACATCGCGGCACTCTGTTCAAGAGTTATGGTCCTGGGACACGGAAGAAAGCTGTTCGACGGAAATCTGGAGACGCTGCTGGAGCGTTACGATACGGTTCGGACCGTGAAGGCCTGCTATGAAAACCCGTCCGTTATGCCGGCACTTCCGGCTTCGGTTACCGCTTCAAGGGAGGGAGAAGGAATCCTTTTTTCCTATTCCCCCGGGGAAACCCCGACCGCCGAAGTCCTGCGTCTTTTACAGGCTGCGGGAGATCTGAGGGAGCTGACGATCGAACCCCAGAATATCGATCATCTCATTGCTGCCATGTATCGGGAGATGGATCTGTGAAGGCCTATCTGTCTGTTTTCCATATCCGGCGCAAGATGGAGCTGCAGTACCGCGGGGCCATGCTCGGCGGGATTCTCTGTCAGATGTTTTTCGGACTCATCCTGATCTCGCTTTACCGCGCGCTGTATGCATCCAAGCCGCAGGAGCTCCCGATCTCACATGTGGTTTCCTACGTGTGGCTGCAGCAGGCGTTCTTCCGTATGCTTCTGGCTTCGGACCCGGACCTTGGCGATAAGATACGAACGGGAAGTATCTCCTACGATCTGTGCCGCCCGATGGATCTCTACGGCTTCTATTATATCCGGATCATGGCGCAGAAGCTCACCGGGAGTCTCATGCGCGGGATCCCGATGTTATGCTTTGCACTGTTTCTGCCCAGGGGATGGGGGCTGACGCTTCCGTCATCGCCGCCGGGACTTGCGATCTCCGTGCTTGCTCTTATCCTCGGCCTTCTCTGTGTCTGTGCGCTGGAGAACATCACCATGGCTTTTACCATGCGGACGCTGGATGCAAAAGGGGTACAGGCAATGCTGAATCTTCTGATGCTGATCCTTGCGGGCAACATCCTTCCGTTAACGCTCTTTCCGGACAGCTGGCAGAAGGTGATCACACTTCTGCCGTACGCGCAGCTTCTGGATGCCCCGATCCGGTTCTACACCGGGGAATACGGGATGGACCGTGCGCTGCGCATCCTTCTGGTGCAGATCGTCTGGGTGTTCCTTCTGACGCTTCTGGGGAGACTTATGTGGAGCCGGAACCAGAAGCGGCTGATTCTGCAGGGAGGGTGATGCATGAATACCGCAAAGCTCTATCTGCATTCCATGGGGATGCTGATGAAAAGCCAGCTTCAGTACCCGGTCTCCTTTTTCCTGCAGACGCTGGCACAGCTAGTGATGGAGGGCGGCGAGATGCTGGCGCTCATTCTGGTGATCGATCGGTTTGATCGGTTGGGTCAGTGGGCTGCCGGGGATCTGTTCTTCTTTTTCGGGATGATGTCCGTCACCTTCTATCTGACGGAGTGCTTCGGCAGAGGAATCACCGGCAATTTCCCTTATCTGATACGTTCAGGCGGCCTGGATACCATCCTTGTCCGTCCGCGCGGTGTCCTGACACAGGTGCTCTGCAGCGCCGTGGATCCCCGCAGGATCACCTGTATCGCTGTGGGCGTGACGGCGCTTCTGATCGGAAGCCGCCTGTCCGGGATCCGGTGGGCCTTTCTCAAAGGGCTGCTCCTGGTTGAGGGAATTCTTTCCGGATGCGTCCTGATTCTCGGTCTGTTTATGACCGAGGCGATCCTCTGCATACATTCCGTGAAATCCGTGGAATTCGTGAATGCACTGACCTACGGCGGCAGAAGCGCCTGCCAGTATCCGATGGATATCTATCCGCGGCCGCTGCGTGTCCTGTTTACCGTGATCGCACCGTTTGCCATGACACTTCACCTTCCGGCTTCCTGTATCCTCGATAAGCCTTTGTACGGATGGCCCGTCTGGGCAGCGTTCGTATCGCCGCTCTCCGGACCTGCCGTTTTTCTGATCATCTATGTCTGTTTTCAAAAGGCCATGCGTTTTTACAGGTCGACAGGGAATTAAGACGGATATCTGTTGTGGCGTGCGACGCCTTGTGCTACAATTCGATTAAAGCCTTTCATTCAACATATCATTCTCAGACAATCCGGGAGGACGACCGTGCGTAAACGGATAGCGGTGATTATCGGGGAAGCCGACTGCGAATATGCGATGGAGCTGGTTCCTTACCTGTATGAGGAAGCGGCAAAACATGATCTGGATGTCGTCGTCTTTGCCAATTACGGTACCTATGATAAGAATCTGACACTGTACTCCGATGGGGAGGAATCCGTGTTCAATATCCCGGACATCTCCACCTACGAGGGCGTGATCGTGGAGGAAAGCCGGCTGAATATTCCGGGTATGGCCGAGCGGCTGTATCATCATCTTCTGGAGTATGCGGACGGGGTTCCGATCGTCTACTTAAAGTCCGTCAAAGAAAAGTGCTATGGTGTGCTTGCTTCCGACCGTCAGGCCATTCGGATGATGACGGAGCACTTTATCACGAAGCACGGCTTTACAAGGATCTGTCATATGGCCGGACGCAGTGATCTGGAGGATGCCCATGAGCGGGAGAAGGGCTACCGGGAAGCCATGGAGGCAGCGGGACTCAGGGTCGGCGAGCACATGGTGTTCTGGGGGGATTACTGGTACAATCTGGCCGGTGAAGCATTGGACACCTTTCTTAAGGAGGACGGGGAGTATCCAGAGGCTGTCGTCTGTGCCAATGACTATATGGCGATCGCGATGCTGCGGGAGTTGAAAAAGAGGGGCAAGCGCGTACCGGAGGATGTCTGTGTCTCCGGATATGATAACATCGACGACAGCAAGCTGGTAGACCCTCCGCTCACGACAGTCGAGGTGCCTAAAAAGGAGATGGCATACATGGCGGTGAACACCGTAGTGCGCCGCCGGGCTGGAGAGGACGTCCCGCGGATTCAGATGGCAGAGAGCGGCTTCAGGATCCATCTGCGCGACAGCTGCGGCTGCGCGATCTTTGACGGGCAGCAGAATCTGGCACGCAAGATCAGCTATCTGCAGTATCACGTCTACGGCATGGATATGGGTGTCTGCCTGCAGAGCGGTCTGCAGGTGGCGCTTGATATGGATGAGATTTACAGCGTCGCGGACGGATATTTCTCCTACAACTGCGCAAGCGAAGGGTATCTGTGCCTCTGTGATGATGCGATCCGCGGGAAAAAACGCGAAATCGACAAGATGGATGTCTACACGGACACCATGCTTTTGCAGCGCATTTTTTATCTCAATCCCGATCGAAACTATGAATCCCCGGAACAGTCTTTTGAGCGGCGCCTTCTTCTGCCGGAGAAGTACTTCGATGCGGAGCGCCCCCTTTTGTCCTTTGTATATCCGATCCATCTGTTGAACAGGGCTTTTGGCTATCTGGTACTCCGGTATGAAGAGGGAAGCTGGCCCAATAAGTATACACAGGCCTACGCGCATTCCATCGGCAACGCCATCGATGATTACAACATCCGCAACGAGTACATGGATGTGGATGTCATCCGGCAGATCTATCTGATGGATGAGCTGACAAAGCTGAACAACCGCCGCGGATTTGAACAGAATCTGCAGACGACGCTGGACCGCGCACGCCGGAGAAAGATGAAGATGACGCTGGTCAGCATCGATCTGGACAGGCTGAAGTATATCAATGACAATTACGGGCACGCGGAGGGTGATTATGCGATCGTCCGTATAGCAGAAGTGATTCGGGCCTGTCTGGAGGAGGAGGAATCGGCAGCGCGTTACGGGGGCGATGAGTTCGCGGCCATCCTTCTGTCCGATAAGCCCGGAAGGGGATCCTCCTTCGCGGAGAAATTCATTCAGCGGATGAAGGATGCCGATGCGCACTCCGCACGCAAATATCCGATCCATGCGAGTATCGGTTTCTGTGAGGTGGACGATCTGAACGGCGATCTGCAGAAGATCATGCGTCGGGCAGATGAACGGATGTACGCAGATAAGAGACAATACAAGGAGCAGCAGAAATAACAGATCCATCGATCTGTCCGCGCAAATCCGGATAAAACTTATTTCCTTGCCAGCACCACGTCATCAATGGTGCCCCAGCCGCCGGGCTTGCACTTAACCAAAAAGCCGACTGTGACGTCATCCCCTGCCGCAGCGTCAAATTCCACCACCGGTTCCTTCCAGTTGACCCAGCCGGTGAGCTGCACCGGATCGGTTCCGGCCTCCTTGCCGTTCACCCTGACATATAAGTGGATATCCGCGTCATCTCCGACATCCCCGCCCTGCAGAGCGGCCGTAGCAACATAGGTGCCGTTCTCCGTCACCTTCACCGTCTGCTCCACCGTAAAATCAACTGCCTGGGCACTCCAGAAATGAAAGGCGTTCTCGCCGCTCTTTGCGTCTGCCTCTTTGGTCTGCCGGTCCGTCGGATCCTTGGCGCCGTTGAAGGAAACCTCCCACATGGAGAGATCCTCATCCTCAAATCCGGGATTGGCAAGGAGGCTCTCCGCCTGCGCGGGTGCCTGCACATGCGGATCCTTACAGTAGCCGCTCATGGGATCAGCCTTGCTTGCCGTTCCGGTCCTGATCCCCTTAAACACATCGACAGAGGGGAGAAGATTTCCGCTGTGGTCGAAAAATGCCTGATTATCCCAGGAGGAGCCGCCGTAATAGCGCCCGGCATCCTCCGGATCGTAGACACCCGCATAACTGGAAGCCCAACCGGAGCCGCAGGCCTCCCAAAGCTTCTGTCTGTCCGCCTTTGAAGATCCCGGCACCGGGATCCACGCACCCTCCCAGTAAAAGACGCCCTTTGCCCCCGCCTCAGCAGCTGCTGCGAACACGTCGTGTACCGCCTGTGTCTGACCCTGCACGCTAACATAATAGTTGCCAAGCTCCTTTGTATCCCCCGCGCTGTTGCCGGAATCATCCCCGTCCTGGGTTGTATAGGGAAAGGAAGTCTCCAGAATCATGGTCTCTTTGCCGGTGTCCGTGCGGATCTGTGTGAGAACGGTTTTCAGATTTTCGAGAGAGCCGTGCCAGAAGGGATAATAGGACACACCGAAAATATCATAATCCAGTCCCCCTTCTGTCAGCCATTTCGCCTTGCGTTCGATCATACCCCGGTCATCCACGCCGGTAAAGTGCACCGCAATGCGGATTTCCTTTCCCTGTGCCGATGCCGTGTCGCGCACCGCCCTGGCCGCGCTCTTCAGGATCGAAAGCACTGCCCCCTCCGTCGTCTCTCCGGCCATGCCGTTATTGATCTCATTGCCGATCTGAACGATCCGGACATCAGCGCCTGCATTCATGATCGCGGACAGACTCTCCGCCGTATACGTATAGGCGGCATCCGCCTTTTCGGCCGCAGACAGCTTCTCCCATGCCTTTGGCGCCATCTGCTTGTTGGGATCCGCCCAGAAATCGGAATAGTGATAGTCCACCAGCGTCTGCATGCCGCATTCTGCTGCCCTTGCGCCGATTCTCGCCGCTCTCTGCGTATCGCAGTTGCCGCCGCCGTAACCGTGTCCGTCGCCGTCATAGGGGTCGTTCCAGACGCGCACCCGGATCATGTCGATGCCGGCATCCGCGAGAATCAAAAAAAGAGAGGCTTCTTTACCCGTTTTGTCATGATAGACAACGCCGCTTTCCTCTTCGGAAAGCACGCTGGATATGTCCATTCCCCGAAGGAAATCGCGGGGAAGATTCGTCACAGGTTCTACATATACCTCGGAGGCAAAAGCATCCGGTCCTGTCTTCACCGTGTCCTTCGCACAACCCGCCAGAAGCATGACCGCGAGTCCGAAGGTCATAAGACGCACCACCCGCAAAGGGCTCCGATTTCCTGCGCGATTCTGCCCGCCGCTCAATATGCTTCCCCCGTCTTTCATGATCATCTGCTTTGCCTCTTCTGCATGGCGCCTTCAACCGACGCCATCAGGGAACACTTGCATACTGCTCAAGAATCTTCCTGATCTCAGGCAGCGCCTCCAGGAAAACCTCCACACACTTCGGATCGAACTGGGTTCCTGAACCTTCCTCAATAATGGTGACGGCTTTTTCCATGGGGAAGGCCGGTTTATATACTCTGACCGAGGTCAGGGCATCAAAAACATCCGCCACAGCCATGATGCGCGCTGAAAGCGGAATCTCCTCCCCGTGCAGTTTCTCCGGATACCCGTTTCCGTCCCAGCGCTCATGATGATAAGCTGCCATATTCCGGGCTTCCTTCAGGTAATTCTCCGCGCCTACTGTCTGGATCGCCTTTTCCAGTATCCTTTTCCCGGCGGTGGTATGGGTTTTCATGATCTCGAATTCCTCCGGGTCAAGCTTGCCGGGTTTGTTCAGCACATTGTCAGGGATATGGATCTTGCCGATGTCATGAAGAGGCGCACTCCGAACCACGTCGGACATAAACGTCGGCGTGATCTTCTCCACGTAGTAGCCCTTTCTCTTCAGGCCTTCCACAATGGTCTTCACGTAGGCGGCTGTTTTCTGAACGTGCGCTCCGGTATCGGGATCCCTGCTCTCCACCAGATCCGCCATCGTAATGATCAGACCGTCCTGCATTTTCGCGTTGTCTTCCGAAAACCTGGCGATACTCCGGATCTGCTCGACCTGATCCAGTGCCAGATCGCAGAGTGCATGATAAAGCCGTTCCACTTCGTCATCGGTGTGGATATCGATCGCCCGGATCTTTTTCAGGGATTCATCCAGTCTGACCTGGTCGCTGCCGGCGTTGATGATATCCCTTATCGAAAGAATCATACTCCGGGTCGGATACGTGATATGTATGTCCGCCATATTCAGGCCGAAAGCAAGGATCAACACGAAAAAACTGATCAGAATCAATACGGTGCGGATGGAAAAATCCTCCGTATAGTCAACCAGAGCATCAAAGGTGGTATCCGCGCCCGCATAACAGACCAGGTTTCCTTCCGCGTCCGTGATGGGATAATACGCCGTCGCCATCCAGCCCCACGCGTCCCTCGTCTCGATCAGCACCTCTTTCCCGGAAAGGAGATCTCCCACATAAGGCTTTACACTGTCCTCCAGTGGTTCGAAGTATCCGGGCTCGTAGCCAAGCAGGTCGTCATCCGCGTTGGCGTAGCCGGCGTATTCCTCCTTGTCGTCCAGATCAAAAACATAGGTGCTTCCGGTTTCGTCAATCCTGACGATATACAGATACCTGACATCGTATGCATCCTCCCGGACCTCATAGAGAAGCTCTTCTGTCTCGGAATAACCGGGCGCACTCTTTCCCTCTGCAATGAACTCATCGATCCTGTCCGGGTCTACCAGTCTTGCGGCAAAACGTGCCGCGTTCTGTATCCGTGTTTTCCTTTCCACGACGGAATTCTGGAAATGCACACGTACACCGACCGCTCCCGTGATAATCACAAGCAGAACCGACATGGCGAGCAGCAGGATCGTGACTCTCTTTTTCAGCGAAAAAATGGAGTTCTCGCCAGACTCGGCGGATTCCTTTGCCTGGGCGACATAGAGCGGATTTTGACGGCATCCGCCGTTTCGGATCATGGTCTGTGTCTCCTCGGGGATCAGGTGCAGGATCAGAAGAGCAATCCCGAGAGACAGTCCCTTATCCAGGATATTGATCAGAATATTCAAGGCAAGGAAAAGATGAAAGGGAATACTCTCTGCTGCAACGCCAGCGGCACTCACCAGAAATTGCAAGACAGCGGTTCCCGAATCTCCGATCAGCCACCAGCGGATCGATGCCTCTGCGAATCCGCTGACCAACCCCGCCACAAGCGTAAACACGACGAACTCCTTAGGCTTATGAAGGGATTTCTTTCTCACATACCAGGCTGACAATATCGCGATCAGGATATTGATACACCCGAAATAGATCCGCTCACTCTCATACAGGGTACAAATGGTATTTGTGGCAACCGCAATCACGATCGCCGGGAACACACCGTCCATAAGGGATGCGCCGATCGTTCCAGTGGTATCCAGATATAACGGGATTCCGGTCCAGGTACATATTACGTTCAGCACAACATTGACTGCCGTGCCCAGCACAACAGCCAGAAAGTGAAGTCTTCTATCGCGTGCGTGCTTTCTCAAATTTGCTCTCATGGTTGTCGTTCTGTCATGGACCTCACATATGCGCCGACCTCAGAAGGCGCATTCTTTCCAAATTCCTTGACCAGTCTGACAATGGCCGATCCCACGATCACGCCGTCCGCCAGCTTCCGCATGGCTTCTGCCTGTTCAGGCGTGGAGATGCCGAAACCAATGGCGCAGGGGATGTCGGTATTCTCCCTTACCGTTTTCACGATGGACGACAGATCCGTTGTGATCTCCCTTCGCTCGCCTGTCACTCCGAGACTGGAAACGATGTAGAGAAAGCCCTCTGCCTCACGGGCGATCATCGCAATCCGATCCTCTGAAGTCGGCGCAATCAGAGAGATCAGATCGATCCCCCCTTCACGGCACACCGGGAGAAATTCGTCCTTTTCCTCATAAGGGAGATCCGGCAGAATCAGGCCGTCCATCCCTGTCTCGCGACAGGCAGTCACAAATCTCTCCGCCCCATAGGAAAAGACCACATTGGCATAGGTCATAAAAACCATCGGCACGGTCACGTCCTGCCGCAGCTGTTTCACCATTTCGAAAATCCGACCCGTCGTCACACCGCCCGCAAGGGCCCGTTCGTTTGCCTCCTGAATGACCGGTCCCTCCGCCGTCGGATCAGAGAAGGGAATTCCCAACTCCACCAACGTCGCCCCGTTTTTAACCATCTCCCGGACACAGGCCTTTGTCGTCTCCAGATCTGGATCGCCGCAGGTAATGAAGGGAATAAACGCCTTTCCGTTTTCAAATGCTTTCCTTATGTTACTCATGGATATCCTCCCCTCTGTACTTTGCGATCGACGCGCAGTCCTTGTCACCACGTCCCGAGAGCGTGACGACGATGATCTGATCCTTCGCCAGCCCCGGCGCGATCTTCATGGCGTGTGCCACAGCGTGAGCAGATTCAATCGCGGGAATGATACCCTCTGTTTTTGCCAGATATTCAAATGCGCAAACCGCCTCCTCATCCGTGACCGGTACATACTCCGCCCGGCCCGTATCGTGAAGATGCGCGTGTTCGGGACCCACGCCCGGATAATCGAGCCCCGCAGATATGGAGTAGACCGGTGCGATCTGGCCGAAATCATCCTGGCAGAAATAGGATTTCATGCCGTGGAAAATGCCAAGTCTCCCGGTTGCAATCGTCGCCGCCGTCTCAAAGGTATCCACTCCGCGTCCGGCCGCCTCGCAGCCGATCAGGCGAACCGACGGATCCCCGATAAAATGATAAAAGCTGCCGATGGCATTGGAGCCGCCGCCGACACAGGCGATCACCGCATCCGGAAGCCGGCCTTCCTTTTCCAGCATCTGTGCTTTGATCTCCTTCGAAATGACCGCCTGAAAATCACGGACGATGGTCGGAAACGGATGCGGCCCCATCACAGAGCCGAGACAATAGTGGGTGTCCGAGATCCTCTTTGTCCACTCACGCATGGCCTCGGACACAGCGTCCTTCAGCGTTGCGGTTCCCGTCTTCACCGGAATGACCTCGGCGCCCAGAAGACGCATCCGGTACACATTGAGCGCCTGTCTGCGGGTATCCTCCTCACCCATAAACACCACGCATTCCATTCCCATCAGCGCCGCAGCTGTCGCCGTCGCCACTCCGTGCTGTCCGGCTCCCGTCTCCGCAATCAGACGGGTCTTTCCCATCTTCTTTGCAAGAAGCGCCTGTCCCAGCACATTGTTGATCTTGTGGGCACCGGTGTGATTGAGATCCTCCCGCTTGAGGTAAATCCGCGCACCGCCCAGATCCTTCGTCATCTTCTCAGCGTAATACAACCGGGAAGGCCTTCCCGCGTACTCATTGAGAAGGTCGTTCAGCTCGCGGTTAAAGTCCGGATCATCCTTCCAGTGAGCGTAGGCTTCCTCCAGCTCGATGACCGCATTCATCAGCGTCTCCGGTATATACTGTCCGCCGTGAATTCCAAATCGTCCCTTTTTTGCTTCCATCATCCCTCCTCCTATATAAACACATGTTAAACGCGGACGCAACCCACCCGGAACAACAGGTTACAACTCCTTGTCCTGCCGGCGCAAGACATCAGCTGCCGCAGCCTCGCACGGCATCCGCAAATGCCCGCATTTTCTCTTCATCCTTGATTCCGTCCGTTTCAATACCGGAGCTGACATCCACCCCACGGGGATGCAGGCAGGCAATCGCCTGCGCCACATTGCCCGGATGCAGTCCGCCCGCAAGATAATACGATCCCGAAAAATCTTTCAGCCATGTCCACTCCAACGGCTCTCCATCCCCTGCTCCGGCATCCAGCAGCAGTTCATCCGCAATCGATTCCTTTGCAGCCGCAAGATCGTCCGGTTTCTTTATGCGAAACGCTTTGATAACCGGCGCGCTGCAGCGCCGCCTCAGCGCTTCTATATAAGAATTGTCCTCAGATCCGTGAAGCTGAGCCGCATCGATCATTCCGCGCCGAAGGTATTCCGCCACCCGATCCGGCAGCTCATCGACAAAGACACCGATCGCCCTGACGGACGGATTCAAGCGCTCCCTGAGTTTCGCCGCCTGTTCCGGAGATACATACCGCCTGCTCCTTTCGTAAAAGACGAATCCGATATCATCCGGCAGAATCCGGTTGACCGCATCGATGTCCTCCATCCGGCTCATGCCGCAGAGCTTGATCCTGGTCATTGCAGCCCCCGTAGCTTATGCATGGCGGCGGTTTTATCCGCGGCCCGCATCAACGTCTCACCGATAAGCACCGCATCTGCCCCGATTTCCCTGAGAAGCGCCACATCATCCGCATTGCGCACCCCGCTCTCGGAGACAAAGATCACGTCCTTTGGTATCTGTCTGCGCAGTCTGGCGCTGAGACCGGTATCCACCGAAAAATCCTTGAGGTTCCGGTTGTTAACCCCGACAATCCGGGCTCCTGCCGATAACGCCGTCTCCACCTCCGCTTCATCATGGCATTCCGTCAGTGCGGACAGGCCCAGTTCATCACACAGCTTCAGATACTGCTCCAGTTCCTCTCTGCTCAGAATGGACACGATGAGCAGCACGGCGGAAGCGCCAAGACATTTGGCTTCATAGATCATATACGGATCCACCGTAAAATCCTTGCGAAGCGCGGGAATCCGTACCGCTTTGACGATTTCCTGCAGATAGGCATCCTTTCCCAGGAACCACTTCGGTTCCGTCAGGACGGACAACGCATCTGCTCCCGCCTGCTCATAGTCCAGCGCGATCTTCAGATACGGAAAATCCTCTGCAATCACGCCTTTGGATGGTGAAGCTTTTTTACACTCGCAGATAAAGGACAGACCTTCGCGTGATAGAGCCTTTTCAAACGGGAAATCGCCCTTGGGGAGCGAGCGTGCCTTCTCCGAAAGCTGCCCGGCGGGGCACTCCTTTTTTGCCTGCCGAACCCGTTCCCTGGCGAAGGCTGCGATTTCATCCAGAATCGTCATGAATTACGCTCCTTCATTGCTCAGCCGGATCAACTGATCAAGCGTTTCCGCGGCTTTTCCGGAGTCAACGATCTCCGCGGCCAGACGGACTCCCTCCGTCATATCCTTTGCCTTTCCGCCGATGGTGAGCGCAGCGCCCGCATTCAACAGAACCGCATTCCGCTTGTGTCCCTTTTCTCCGCTCAGAATCCTTCTGGTAATCTCCGCGTTTTCCTGCGGCGTTCCGCCCTTGAGATCCTCCTTTGCACAGCGCTCAAATCCGAAATCCTCCGGCCGGATCACCGATGTCTTAAACCATCCGTCCTGAATCTCACAGATTTTGGTGGGAGCAGAAAGCGAGATCTCATCCAGCCTGTCCGTGCCGTACACGACCATGCCGCGTCGAACCCCGAGATTGGCAAGAACCTGTGCCAGCGGCTCCACCAGATAGCCGTCATAAACGCCAAGCAGCTGCATGGTGGGAGAGGCGGGATTGGTCAGGGGCCCCAGAATATTGAACACGGTCCGGAAGCCCAGTTCTTTCCGGATGGCACCCACATACTTCATCGAGGTGTGGTATTTCTGGGCAAACAGGAAGCACATTCCCACCTGCTCCAGAAGCTTTTTGCAAAGCTCCGGATCCTGCTCGATGTTGACGCCCAGCGCTTCCAGACAGTCCGCTGTCCCGCACAGAGAGGACGCCGCCCGGTTTCCGTGCTTGGCCACCTTTACACCGCCGGCCGCGGCAATCAGGGCCGTTGTGGTGGAGATGTTAAAGCTGCCGGCATTATCCCCTCCGGTGCCGACGATCTCGAGTATCTCCATTCCCGTCTCCACCCGGGTGGCGTGCTCCCGCATGGCGGCGGCACAGCCGACGATCTCGTCCGTCGTTTCCGCGCGGGCGCTCTTTGTGGAAAGCGCTGCCAGAAATGCGGCGTTCTGCGTCGAGGAGGTCTCGCCGCTCATGATCTCGTTCATGACGGTGTATGCCTGCTGGTAGGTCAGATCCTCCTTGTTGACGATTTTGACGATTGCTTCCTTGATCATATAAACCCCCTTTCCTTTCTTCCGAAGCGCACGCTCGCGCTTCCCTCGAAGCGCCCAGCTCGCGAGCTTCGCTCTCTCGCTGATGCGGCATTCGCCGCATCTTTTCCCGTCCTCTCCGCCATCCGCGCGTCCGCAAGCGGCCTCGCGGCCGTCGGAGAGGACGGGAACGGCGCTTCTCATTGCTTCGCACAAAAAAATCCCTGACAGAATACTTCTGTCAAGGACGAATAAATGACCTATCCGCGGTGCCACCTTGTTTCACGGAATGACCCGTGCTCTCGCGGGATACCTTTATATCCCCGGCAACTGACGTATGCCTCACGTCACGGATACTCGGAAACCTTTTCCTTTCCCCATGCCCTCAGCGGCCCATATAAGGATCCCTTCCGATCCACGCACCCCGCTCACCATCCGGCTCCCACCGTCCCGGACTCTCTTGGAAACTGCTGCTCCCGGCGCCATGATGCTTTTTCTTCCGCTTCACAGGTTTGCCTGTTAAATTTGTTGTAGTATAACGCCATGTTTTCCAACCTGTCAATGTAAATATATTTGACATTATGTCAAGTATACCGTCCTCGCCGGTGCCAGTCACCTCGCCACCAACCTTGCCAACCTCGACAGGGCATCGACAGAAACGCGGAACGTGCTGTAGAATTCCCGGAAGCAAAGTGTATAATAATACAGGACGGTTTTCCGTCACACACAAACGAGGAGGATACGGCCATGGCAAAGGAAATCAAAAGGAAACTCACGGATCAGGAGCTTGAAGAGGTAAACGGCGGCCAGGATATGTCAACTGATGATATCGTCGAAGCAGAGTGCACCACCTGCGGTGTCTTTCAAAAATTCAAGAAATTCTCCGGTTCAAGATACAAGGGTCTGACCTGCGGGCACCGCATCACGTTGTAGGATCATCCTGAACGGTTTCCGAAGCCTGAAGCGCCTTCAGGATGCCGTCATAGTCCATCGATCCGCAGCATGCCCGGACGGCATCCAGGACCGCCTGCTGTCCGGGCGGAATCTCATATTCCGCAAGATCACCAAGCACCTCCTCCACGGCAACGATATCCATGGCGGCGGCCGCCTCTCCGATCGCTTCCAGGGCGCTCTCGAGGATCGACGCATCGGCAACGGGCCGTCCTGCGCGGGGAGCCTCCTCCTGCTTATCATCACTCAGCTCCCGCAAAGCTGCGGCCATCTGGTGATAGGCGCTCATAAACGGCTCATGATGTGCACGAATAAACGCCGCATCTCCCGCTTTGCCGGCATCCTCCAGTTTCTGCGCGTGCTCTCCGAATTCAGCGGCGCCGATGATGCGTCCTGTGCTCTTTAGGGCATGAACCTCTATCGCATAGGCCGGCCAGTCAGCCGCCTCATACAACCCTTCGATTTCCTTTGATTTCGCAGGAATGGAATCCAGAAAAATCTCCAGCGTCTGTCTGTAGATCTCCTCCGAACCGCAGTTTTTAATCCCCGATGCGGTATCGATTCCCCGCTCCTTCAACGCGGATCCCCAGACGCCCTCTCCCTGCGGCTTTTGCACATCGGTCGGTTCTTCCGCTCTTTTCTCCGACAGGATCACCTTATCCCCGGGCAGGTACCGTGTCAGCAGTTTTTCCAGTGCCATGGCATCGACGGGCTTTGACATGTAATCGTCAAACCCTCTCTCCAGGTATTCCTCCCGTGCCCCCGAAACGGCATTGGCGGTGAGAATAATGCACGGCTTTTCATTATTCGGATTGCCCTTCTGCGCCCGAAGCCTCCGCAGCAGTTCAATGCCGTTCATCTCCGGCATCATATGATCGAAAAACAGGATATCATAGGTTGATTCGCGCAGCTTCTCCAGCGCCTCCACGCCGCTAAGCGCCGTGTCCACCCCTACCAGTGTCTGCTTCAGCAGTCCCCGGATAACCAGCAGATTGACCTCCGTGTCGTCCACGATCAGAATCCTGGCATCCGGCGCCGTGAAGCTCTCATGATAGTGTCCGAGACGCTCGGTCGCGCGTTCTGACAGAGCGATCTCCCCGACCGGTTCATTGCGCGTAATTTTTTGCCACACCATAAACGCAAAGGACGAGCCGCTGCCGTATTCGCTCTCAACCTCCAGGCTGCTGCCCATCATTGTAAGAAGACGCTGCACAATCGTCATCCCGAGCCCGGTGCCCTCCACCGTCTGGTTCCGGTTCTGATCGAAGCGCTCAAATGCCATAAACAGCCGATCCAGATCTTCCTTTTTAATCCCGATCCCGGTGTCCCGGACGCAGACCCTCAGGCGTCCCGCGTCGCCATCCGTCTCCTCCATACCGATAAAGAAATGCACTTCTCCGGTTTCCGTGTATTTCACGGCATTTGTCAGGAGATTAAGCATGCACTGCTTGATCCGTACAGAATCGCCGAAAAGATACCGGGGAATACGACCGTCCATCTCCAGATGGAAGGTAAGCCCCTTATCCTCCGCGCGGGGACGGATCATGTCGGCCAGATCCTGCACAAGCAGGGACAGGTCATACTCCCCGTTCACCAGTTCCATCTTGCCCGCTTCGATCTTGGAAAAATCGAGCACGTCATTGATCAGGGATAAAAGCATATTTCCGGACCGCTGAATATTGGCCGCATACTGACGAATCGTCTCCTCGCTGCTCTCCCTGAGAATCAGCTCATCCATGCCCAGAACGGCGTTGATGGGCGTGCGGATCTCATGGGACATATTCGCGAGAAACGCGCTTTTTGCTCTGGTCGCCTCCTCCGCGATTTTTTTGCTCTCCCCGAGCTCACGGACCATCGCCTTTTCGTAATAGATACAGTTTTCCCTGTGGTTGAAGCCGTTGTGAATTGCGGTCGCCATCTGTCTGCAGTTCTCATAGCCGCAGCAGGTGCAATTGATCTCTCTGGATTCCTTCGTCAGCTTATTCATGCTGTTGAAGATCCCATCCAGCGTCTCTTCATCCGGGATCTCATACCGGCATTCCTCCGACCGGTCGGTATACCCGCGCAGATAATCCTCCAATGTGAGATGTGCAAACTGTCTGTTGAAGTTTTTCAGCCGCTCGTCAGGCGGATCCGGGCGGGACCAGGCATCTCCGCTCTTTTCCTTCTTGGACTCCTCACGGATTTTGAGCAGCGCATAGAGCGCATCCTCCGTCTCGGACTTTTCCTGCTCCACGGCCGTGCCGCAGATGCAGCCCCTCTCGCAGTTGAGCGCGTCGATGAACAGATAAGGCGTCCTGCTGTCGCGGATGCGCCCGGCGTTTTGATGCAGCCATCCGTACAGATGACGTTCGCCCTCCACCTGTCTGATGAAGATGTGATCTCCGAGAAACCACCGCACCGTTTCCGCCAGCCCTCCGGGGGTCGGATAATAGGAGCCCAGCCCATACTCGATTTCGCTGTGGACGGAAAGTCCCTGAATCCCGTGCTGCCGGACATAACGCATCAGATGATCAAAGGTCACATTGTACTGAACCAGACCCGCGTTGTGCGGATCTTCAATTTCCAGTTTTTTGGCGATACAGGGGCTGATAAATGCGAACCGGTCCGTGATACCCATCTCTTTTCTCGCATAGATCGCCGCACACATCAACGGACTCTGCACGGGAAAGAGCTTCGGCAGAAGCTCTGGGAGATAACGCTCAATGTAGGAGACCACCGCCGGACACGGCTGCGAGATACCGCCGACAAATCCGTGCCGGTCAATGTAATTCAGATACCCCCAGGTGGTGATGTCCGCCCCGAAGGAGACGCTGATAATCCGATTGACGCCGAGGCTCTTCAGACCGCCCAGGACGGTATCGGCCTCGTCCGGATAATTGGCTATGAAGGCCGGCGCCAGAAGAAGGGAAATCCGCTCCCCCGCACGAAGATCCGCAAAAAAGCGCTCCGTATCGTCCTCAAATTCCCGGGCGCCGTGCACGCATACATCGATACAACTGCCGCAGGCAACACACTTACTTCCGTCCACGACAATCCGTGCCTTTCCGTTTTCCTCCCTGGAAATGCACGCGCCAATTGCACTGCACACTTTAATACACTTGTTGCAGCCGATACAGTTCTCATTGGTGTATACGATGGCCTGATCTCTCATGCGGTATCATCTCCCACTGACAACTCCGCCTTCCATCATAGCACAATCCTGAAAAGAAACCAAATACCCCGCGGGCATCGCCGGATGAACAAGCCTTCGCGTGAATAAACGGCACGGAGCAAACGCCCCGTGCCGTATCCCCGACATACAATCTGTCGGACGTATTCTCAGGGTTTTTACTTTGCCAGCAGCATCATGATCTCATTGGAGCGGGCGACAAACTTCGTCATCGCCTCGGCCGGCAGCGGTGCATTCTGTATGCGCGCCAGATCATACAGTTGCTCGCAGATCAGCTTCACATTGTCCCCGTCCTCGTGCTCGGTCACATACTTCACCAGCGGATGAGACGCATTCAGAATCAGCGTCTGCCCCTCGGCGCCGAAACCGTCCATCATGGGCATGCCGTTCATGGCATACATCTTCATCATATCGGCCATGCGGCGGCTCTCCTCGCTCATGGTCAGCATCGCGGACACCTTCTTGTCCTTGAGCTTCTGCAGCTTCACAGCCAGCTTGTCATTCTTCAGCGCCTTGCGCAGCTTCTTCTCCAGTTTCTTTTCCTCTTCCTCCAGTTCCTCGGCCGCCTTCTTCGAGGTCTTGCCCTTGAATTCATCGGAGATCTCCGCGTCGATGCGGGCGAAATGAATGCCTTCGTTGCGCGATTCCAGCTGCTGGATAAACGGCATGTCAATGTTGTGATTCAGGATAAAGGCCTGCATCTTCTGGGCACGGAACATATTGATATACTGGCTCTGCTGCTGCTCATCCGTCACATAATAGATGGTGCGGTCCTTCTTTTCCTCCTTCTCATCGGCGGCCTCGCCGTTTGAAGCCGCATCCTCCTTCGCTTCTTCCCCGGCGGAAGTGACCGGGTTACCGTCGGCGTCCAGAATCTCCGGTGCGCTTTCCTCGCCGGAAGAAAGCGGCTTCCCATCCGGGCCGACGATCTCTGCCTCCACCTTTTCCCCGTTTTCGTCTGTCGCCTCCTCAACGCCCTTGCCGTCATTGATCTTCAGTGCCTCGGGAAGCGTCAGATACGTGCCGTCCAGATCCTTAAACAGAATATAATTGTTCATCTTGTCACAGAACTTGTCGTCCTTCAGGCAGCCGTATTTGATGAAGGGGCTGATATCGTCCCAGTATTTGTCATAATTCTCCTTGTCGGTTTTGCAAAGTCCGGCCAGCTTCTCCGCCACCTTTTTGCTGATGTAATCGGAGATCTTCGTCACAAAGCCGTCGTTCTGCAGTGCGCTGCGGGAGACGTTGAGCGGAAGATCCGGGCAGTCGATGACACCCTTGAGAAGCATCAGATACTCCGGAATGACTTCCTTAATGTTATCCGCGATGAAGACCTGGTTGTTGTACAGCTTGATCTTGCCCTCCGCCGATTCGAATTCCAGGTTGATCTTCGGAAAATACAGGATCCCTTTCAGGTTGAACGGATAATCCATGTTCAGGTGAATCCAGAAGAGCGGCTCCTTGAAATCGCGGAACACCTTGCGGTAAAACTCCTTATAGTCCTCGTCGGTGCAGTCGCCGGGCGTCTTTGCCCAGAGCGGATGCGTGTCATTGAGCAGCTGCGGTCGGCGGCGGATCTTATATTTCTTTTCTTCCTCCTTCTCATCCGCCTTTTCTTCGCCGTCCTCTTTCTTTTCGGGAACCACTTCCTCGATGACGACATCGTCCTCGCGCTTCTCGGATTCCTTCACCGTCTCCGTGGCGGTCTCATTCTCTTTCGAAAGGTAAATCTCATACGGCATGAAGGAGCAGTACTTCTCAATGACCTCCCGCGCCTTGTATTCGTTGCAGAATTCCAGGCAGTCCTCGGAAATGTGCAGCGTAATGGTCGTGCCCACCTCCTGTCTGCTTCCTTCTTCCATCTCAAACTCGGAACCGCCGTCGCAGGTCCAGTGCACCGGTGCGGCACCCTGCTTATAGGATAACGTGTCAATATCCACCCGGTCTGACACCATAAAGGTGGAGTAAAAGCCCAGGCCGAAATGGCCGATGATCTGATCCGTCGCGTCCTTGTCCTTGTATTTCTCCAGGAAATCAGACGCCCCGGAGAAGGCCACCTGGTTGATATACTCCTCCACCTCTTCCGCCGTCATGCCCAGACCGTTGTCCGTGATCTTTACCGTCTTTTCCTCCGGATTCAGAACAATGTCCACGCGCGGTGAAAAGCCCTCCGGCGTCTGCGCATCGCCCATGGCGTCCAGCTTGCGAAGCTTCGTGATCGCATCGCAGGCGTTGGAGATCACCTCGCGGTAAAAAATGTCATGATCCGAATAAAGCCACTTCTTGATGATTGGAAACATGTTCTCGCTGTTGATCGACAGATTTCCCTTTTTCTGTGCCATTTCTCGCTTCCTCTTTTCCTGAAAATGTGGTAGGATTTTTATGTAGCAAAACCATATTAGCACTCATTCGCATAGAGTGCTAGTAATTATGTATAAAAAAAGTATAAACATGATGTCCGTATTTTGGCATCGCGCCGGTTTGCGAAGCAACGGAGCAATCCGTGGACATCAAAAGAAAGGAATCGAAGAGAATGGCTGACAATTCCTATGACGTCATCATCATCGGCGCAGGCCCCGGCGGCATTTTTACCGCCTATGAGCTGAAAAAAAAGCGCCCCGAATACCGGGTTCTGCTCATCGAAAAGGGCCGTTCCATCGATGAGCGCAGCTGTCCGAAGCGCAAAACAGGCAAATGCATGGGCTGTAAGCCCTGTTCCATCACCACCGGTTTTGCCGGTGCCGGTGCGTTTTCTGACGGAAAGCTGTCACTTTCTCCCGATGTCGGCGGCAATCTGCCGGAAATTCTGGGATACGAGGAGACCGCCAGACTGCTGAAGGAATCCGACGATATTTACCTCTCCTTCGGGGCGGACAAGCATGTCTACGGAACCGGGCGGAGCGAACAGATCCGCGAGATCCGGAAAAAAGCCATCCGCGCCAATCTCAAGCTCATCGAATGTCCGATTAGACATCTCGGTACGGAGGAGGGCTACAAAATCTACGGCAAGCTGCAGGCCCACCTGGAATTTGCCGGTGTAGAGCTGAAATTCAACACCGTGGTGGACCGGATTATGGTGGTGGGTGAACGGGTGACCGGCGTGCTTACCACTGCCGGCGAGACCTTCTACGCAAACCGCGTGGTCTGCGCGGTCGGCCGCGAGGGTGCCGCCTGGTTTCGCGCGCACTGCGAGGATATCGGAGTGGAGACCCGCCCGGGCACCGTGGATATCGGCGTGCGCGTGGAGGTGCGCGACGAAATCATGTCCTTCCTGAATGAAAACCTCTATGAGGCCAAGCTGGTGTATCACACCCCCACCTTTGACGACAAGGTGCGCACCTTCTGCACCAATCCCTCCGGCGAAGTGGCCACGGAATACTACGAGGAGGGACTGGCCGTGGTCAACGGTCATGCATACAAATCAGCGGACTTAAAGACCAACAACACCAATTTTGCCCTGCTGGTCTCCAAAAACTTCACCAAGCCCTTTAAAACCCCGATTTCATACGGGATGAAAATCGCCGAGCTCTCCAACATGCTTTGCGGCGGCAAAATTCTCGTTCAAACCTATGGTGATTTCCGGCGGGGGCGACGGACGACCGACGAGCGTCTCTGCCGCAACAACCTGATTCCCACGCTTAAGGACGCGGTTCCGGGAGATCTGTCCCTGGTCTTTCCCCACCGCATCATGGTCGATCTCGATGAAATGATTCAGGCGCTGGACAAGGTGACCCCCGGCATCGCAGCTGAAGAGACGCTTCTCTACGGCGTGGAGGTCAAATTCTACTCCAACCGCGTCATCGTCGATCAGAACTTTGAAACCACCGTGAAGGGACTGTATGCCATCGGCGACGGTGCCGGCGTGACACGCGGTCTGCAGCAGGCAAGCGCCAACGGATTAAAGGTTGCCCGATGCATTCTTGCCGCCGACTCCTGAACGTATTGTCCGTCTGCCTGCTCCTCCTGCTTCTGTCCGGCTGCGGACTGCAGGAGGTGCGGGCTTTTCTTGACTCAAACACGCGGATCATCATCACCACCGGTCTGGATGAGGAGGAGCTCTTCCGCATCGAAGATGCCACCTGCTCCCCCACAGAATATCTTGTCTATCTCATCAACATGCAGAAAACGTATGAAGAAGGCTTTTCCTCTGATCTCTGGTCAGGGGAGGAGGGGGAAGTGCTCGCACAGAGTATCCGCGCCAACGCTCTTGCCCGCATCAGCCGGGTCAAAACCATGACCCTCCTCGCTCAGACGCACGACATCTCCCTGACCGGGGAGGAAACCGCGCAGGCCCAGGCAATTGCGGACGCCTATTACGAAACGCTCTCCGAAGCGGAGCTTACCGCCATGGGGAACGTGGAGCCATCCACGCTGCGTTCCATGGTTGCCGATTATCTTCTCGCTAAAAAACTGTACCGCTACCTGATCCGGGACATCGATCCGGAAATCAGCGATGATGAGGCGCGCCGGGTCACGGTCCGGCAGATCGTGCTGCGCACCTGGGACTACGATGAGAGCGGTGCCGTTCGTCCCTTTGATTCCGAAGGCAAACGCCATGTATACGCCCTGGCAAATCAGATCCGCAGGGATTGGGAGGACGGCGCGGATTTCGCGGATCTCGCCGCGATCTGGAACGAAGCCGACCAGTCGGAGCTCATTTTCGGCCGGGGAGAAGCGGATCCGCAGGCGGAGGCTGTCGCATTTTCCCTCGGCAACGGGGAGGTCAGCCAGCCCTTTGAGACGAAGGACGGGGTAATTCTATTCTATATGGAGAGCACCTTTGACCGGTCGGAAACCGATGCCAACAAGGTTCGTATCATGAACGAGCGCCGGCACGAAGCCTTCGACGAAGAATACGATGTCTTTGCCGAAGGACTGTCCCGCACCTTTAACAGTCATATTTATGCGCAGCTGAATCTCACAACAGATCCGGAGGTGACGACGGATTCATTCTTCCGGATCTGCGAGGAAGCAGCCGAACTGCTGCCAGCCGTCTCCCAGCCGGCCGCCGAATCCACTTCAGCGCCTTGACAGCGCCGAATACAAGAATCTCCCTTCCACCTCTTGCAGGACAATAATTTTTGTGATATAGTAAGAATGGTCAGTTTTTATTGTAATTTTTTATACTGAACGGCGATATCGGCAATCCTTGATGATCGCACGCAGAACAGAGGGAGGAACCATGATCGATCCGAAAGAAAAATATCAGCTTCAGTATTTTATGCCGCCGCAGCCCACCTATGACTGGGTCAGGCAGGATCACCTGACGAAAGCGCCGATCTGGTGCAGTGTCGATCTGCGCGACGGAAACCAGGCGCTGATCGAACCGATGAGTCTGGCTGAGAAGCTGGAGTTTTTCGAGATTCTGGTCAGGCTCGGTTTCAAGGAGATCGAGATCGGATTTCCTGCCGCCTCCGAGACGGAGTATGAGTTTGCCCGGACACTGATCGAGAAGAAAATGATTCCCGACGACGTCACCGTGCAGGTGCTGACACAGGCAAGAGAGCATATCATCAAAAAGACCTTCGAGGCCGTCAAGGGGGCTCCCCGGGCTATCGTGCACCTCTACAACTCGACCTCCAAGGCGCAGCGCGAGCAGGTTTTCAAAAAAAATCCCGCGGAAATCAAACAGATCGCCGTCGACGGAGCCAGGCTTCTTAATGAGTTAGCATCCCAGACGAAGGGAGATTTTTCCTTTGAGTATTCACCGGAATCCTTCCCGGGGACGGAGGTGGATTACGCGACGGATGTCTGCAATGCGGTACTGGACGTCTGGCAGCCCAAGCCCTCCAACAAGGTGGTCATCAACATCCCGACCACGGTGGAGAATGCGATGCCCCATGTGTTTGCCACCCAGATCGAATACATTCACAAGCACCTGAAATACCGCGACGCGGTGGTTCTTTCCCT
>JAIKYU010000085.1 GCA_024682835.1 Lachnospiraceae bacterium
TTCTCTTCCTTCGGCAAAATCCGCCGAGATCTTTTCCCACGAAGCCTGTGAAATATGTTCCCTGATGCCGTCAAGGATATTATCATCCTCGCCGAGCAGTCCGAGAGCGGTGTCGGACAGATTGGCACCGTTCTTTGTATACAGGGCAAACTGGGTGTTTTCCTGATCCTCAAGCAGCAGGAGATCGCTGATATCCTTGATGTCGATCTGGACAAAGCAGGCCTTGAACCTTTTCCACATGATCTCGAGGTTGTCCACCGGAATGGCGAGGCACAGCTGCTTGGAAGAACCATAGATGATCCGTCTTTTTTCCGTTGAAGCAACGCCGGAATTCTTCTCAGTTCCGCAGCCTGTCAGCAGACTGATCAGCAATACGGCAAGAATCATACTGAAGTGTCTTCTGTCAGGTCTGTTCCTCACGCTGTCTCCTTCTCAGGTGTCTGCCCCATTCAAATACCGAAAACCAGTATATCACAGAGCCGACACCCTGTATATGTTTTTCCCCATACACCTGCGCAAATTATCCGTTTTCCGGATATACATTTCCGGGCAGGCGCGTTATAATCACAATGGCGGGTTATGTGCCCGGTTATTTTGCTGTGAAAGAGCGAAAGGAGGAAATGATGAAAAAGAGCAGGAAATCGCTCAGACGGATCGCAGCGTAGTTGCTGACAGGACTTATGCTGATCGGGGAGACCGGCGGCATGAATCTGAGTGTTTATGCTGCGGAAAAAACCGAACAGCCTGTCGTGCTGACGGAAGAAACGGCCGGCGCGGAAGAGGATGCGTCGGTATTGGCAGAGCCGATGGCTGAAACACTCGGCTTCTGCGATCCGGAAAAAGCCTCCTCAGAGGAGGAGTGGACAGCCCCGGAGGACGAGGCTGCAGCAGATGAAATCCTGACGGATGGAACCGCGGTATCCAAGCTGGATGTATATATCGACGGCGTGCAGACAAACGCGCTATTACGATCTGAAGGCCGCTTCTTCCGAGATCACGGATGTGAGCAAGGCAAGAATCATCCTTTCGGAGAAGAAAATGGAATACACCGGTCTTCCGGTCACCATTGCCGACATCGGCAAGGTGACCCTTAAGGTCGGAACGGCAAGCATCACCGGCGACGATCTGAAGAACAACTTCACGGTCAGTTATGCGGACAATACGGCTACCGGACAGGCAACCGTGATTCTCACGGCAAAGAAGGGAACTAAATACTGCGGAAGCTCATCAGTCACCTTTACCATCACCAAGAAGCCTTTCGGCAAATGATCGCAAAGAGATTCTGACCGCTCACGCGAAAGAGACAGAAAAAGTCCCGGGAGATTTGATCTCCCGGGGCTTTTTGATCAGTTGGCCGCAATGAGTTTTTTCAGTTCCCCCACTGCATCTTTGATCAGCGTCGACATCCCGACGTCCCCGACGCCCGCGATAAACGTGTCACAATGGCTGAACGGGATCAGAATGCGAACGGCCTCCGCCTGGGCAATCGCACGCGCCATCGTCGGCGTGATCTCGCCCAGCATGGCATCCGCGATCACGATACCGATCGGTCCGAGAATGAAATCCGCTTTTCTCACGGCCACGACGACAGAGTTTTCGCCGGTCGCCGGGTGATCCGCTCCCGCCTTGTGCATCGCGGCCGTTGCCGCGGCATTTGTCCCCACAGCGGTGATCGTGACATCCGGCAGTGCCTTTCTGATCTCTGACACAAGCTGCTTTCCGACGCCCCCTCCCTGTGCATCCACAATCAGCACGTTCATCACGCTTCATCCTCCTCTATAAAGCATTGTTTTATCCCTGACGAGCAGGGTGATGCACAAAGTGCCACAGCCTATTCCACGCCCAGCACCTTATAGTCCTGATCTTCTACGGCTTTTCTAAGCACATCGTCTGCCACATCTGCGCTCAGCGTTACAACCGCTGTATTTGCATTGTGATCAGCCACAGCACTCTCCACGCCTTCCACGCCTTCAAGCGCCTTCTTCACACGGGCCTCACAGTGCTCACACATCATTCCTTCTACCTTAAGTGTCTTTGTCATTGTCTTTTCCTCCATTTCATCATTGTTCTTATTTATTGAAGCAGGATGTCTCATTTTATGATCATGAGCTGCATCATGCACCTTGAACAGATTGAGTCTTAAAGCATTCATGCACACCGTAAAGCTGGACAGGGACATGGCTGCCGCTCCCCACATCGGATTCATGCGGATGCCCGGGTACAGTCCCGCCGCCATAGGGATGAGGATGATGTTATAGGCAAATGCCCAGAACAGATTCTCATAAATGTTCCTTAAGGTTCCGCGGCTGAGTCTTACAGCTGCCGACACGTCTGTAAGCTTTGAATTCATCAGAACAACATCGGCCGAGTCTACCGCGACATCAGCACCGGCTCCGATCGCAATACCGATATCCGCACGGGTGAGCGCGGGAGAGTCATTGATCCCGTCTCCGACCATGGCTACCTTTCCGCGCTTCTGCAGATTTCTTATCACCGCTTCCTTACCGTCCGGAAGCACGCCTGCGATCACTTTATCCACTCCGGCCTGCTTCCCGATCGCCCGGGCTGTCCTTTCGTTATCCCCGGTAAGCATAACCACTTCGATGCCCATGTTCTGAAGTTCTCTTACCGCCACGGCGGAGTCTTCCCTGATCACGTCAGCAACCGCCATGATACCGAGAAGCTTTCCGGCTCTCGCAAAAAACAGCGGCGTCTTGCCCTCTTCCGAAAGACTCTTTTCCTTCTGCTCCATGTCCTGCTCTATCCTGCAGACAGAGCGAATAAACTTTCCTGACCCTGCATACAGGATCTGACCATTCTGCTGCGCAGATATGCCGTTGCCGGGAAGCGCCTTCCAGTCAGTGAGCGGATACACGGGACAGGGCGGGTCATTCACCGAATTCACAACCGCCCCGGCAAGAGGATGTTCACTCCTTGCTTCCATCAGATATGCGGTTGTCACAAGCTCTTCTTTTGCCACTCCCTCCGCAGGGATGATATCTGTCACTTCGGGCTTGCCTGCCGTAATGGTTCCGGTCTTATCCAGCGCAACGATCTGCACCTTTCCGGTTGATTCCAGGGATTCACTTGTTTTAAAAAGGATCCCGTTTCTGGCCCCCATACCATTACCCACCATGATCGCAACCGGCGTGGCAAGTCCAAGCGCACAGGGACAGCTGATCACCAGCACACTGATCGCACGTTCAAGGGCAAATACCGCTCCGGCGCCCTGTACCGTCCATATGATAAATACCACGGCTGCGATCGCCATCACGGCCGGCACGAATACGCCGGATACCTTATCTGCAATTCTTGCGATCGGAGCCTTTGTGGCAGCCGCATCGCTGACCATGCGGATGATCTGCGAAAAGGTCGTTTCTTCGCCGACACGGCTGGCCTTTGCCTTAAAGAATCCAGACTGATTTATGGTTGCGGCGCTCACACTGTCTCCCGCAGATTTATCTACAGGAATGGATTCCCCCGTGAGTGCGGATTCATCAACAGCCGTATCGCCTTCCATGATGATTCCATCCACAGGTATCGATTCACCGGGCTTTACAACGAATATATCCCCCGTCCGAACCTCGTCAATACCCACTGTAAACTCTTTTCCATCACGTTCTATGGTGGCGGTTTTGGGTGCCATCTTCATCAGGTTTTTCAAGGCATCCGTGGTTCTTCCCTTAGACAGGGACTCCAGTGTTTTCCCCACGGTAATAAGCGCCGGGATCATGGCTGCCGACTCAAAATACAGCTGATCATGATAGATATCCATGAGATCGGCATTGGGCGTTCCCTGCGTGATCATTACCGTCATTTTGTAAAAGACATACAGTGACCAGCCAAAGGATACCGATGAACCAAGTGCTACAAGCGCATCCATGTTTGGACTTCCATGAAAAAGAGTCCTGAAGCCCGAGATAAAGAACGCTCTGTTTATATACATGACGATGATCGCAAGAATCATCTGCGTGAGCGCAAGTCCCGTATGATTATGCGCAAGAAAAGACGGCACCGGGAGGCCCAGCATGTTATGCCCCATGGTCAGGTACATCAGGATGAACAGAAATCCGATCGACCAGCCAAGTCTCTTCACCAGCTTTGGCGTCTCATGATCCTTCAGCGCCTCTTCCTCGGCTGCAAGTTTTGCCGAGGCGCTGTGCTTCTCACGATCCTCCTGTGTGCCCGCCCCATTCTTTGGCTTTGCGCCGTAACCCGCTTCTTCCACGGCTCTGATGATATCCGCTTCACTGACATCACCTTCAACACCCATGGAATTTGTAAGAAGTGAAACGCTTACTCCTTTTACGCCCGGCAGCTTTCCGACCGCCTTTTCTACTCTTGCCTGACATGCGGCACAGGTCATTCCGGTAACAATAAACTGCGTCATATTTCTCCTGTTCGAAACAGTCCCCCTGACATCTGTAATATGTACCAGGGGTATACTATTTGTCAAGATGCTGTCACAGAACGATCACCGTTCCCTCCGCGGCGTCCACGAGCACTGTTTCTCCGTCCTTTAAGCGTGTTGTGGCTTCACCGGTCGCCAGCACGCAGGGGATCCCGTATTCCCTGGCGACGATCGCCGCATGGGACAGGGTCCCGCCGGTGTCCACCACCACGCCTCCCGCAAGGGCAAAGAGCGGTGTCCACTCCGGATCCGTGTACGGACAGACCAGGATATCATCCTTTTCCAGCTTGTGGAATTCGGCCGGCGAGTGAACGATACAAACCCGTCCCTTCACCTGACCGGCGGACGCTCCGATCCACCGGATCTCATCACTCCCGTCCGAGAGCGCGTCCCGCATACACTTGTCCCAATATGCCACGGCGAAATCCCGCCTGCTCTTTCTTCTCTCGATGATCTCTCTCTTCCCGCCGACGCTGCCGTCCCTGCATACCTCATAGAGCTCATCCGCGAAGAGATACAGCAGATCGTCATAGGAGACATCGATCATCTCCGATAAACGTCGGAGCAGCTCCCTGCAGTACGCGAATTCGGATTCCCAGAGATACTGCGTGGCCTCCCGGATGTAGTGATAATGGCGGAGACCCTTTACCTTCCTGACGAACCGCGCGTATTCCTTTTGCGGCACGGTGCTCCTGACCCGGCGCATCAGCTTCTCAAACCGCGCCTTGGCCTCCTCCTTCGTCGCGACTGCCTCCGCGTCGCTCTTCGCCATCGGCCGGAGCGTATTGATGAAGCGGTCCGGATTCTCGCGCCAGGTCTCGGAGATGAAGCAGTAGCAGTTGAAATCCGACTTGTTCCCGAAGCGGTCGAGGAACGCGCGAAGCTTCTCCCCCAGCGCGGGGAACGAATCACAGATGGTCCGATAATCCTTCTCCATGACGCAGGAGAACATCCCCTCGTCGGTGCGGATATATTCGCAGAGTGCCTTCATGGCACGGTTTATATCTGCGGTCACATAGCTTAAGCCCTCCAGGATATCGTAGGCATTAAGATCCGCGTCGACCCGCTTTAACACCCCGGTCACACTTCTGCTCGTCAGGAAATTCGGAAACAGCGCGTACAGGAACCGGTCGTAGGCCGTGCGGCCGATGAGATCATGCATTCTTTTTAAGGCCTCTCCGATCTCCCGCGGATCGGACGGCGTCTTTTTCTGCTCCTGCTCGAGGTCCGTCCTGCACCGCGCAAGGGAAGCGTCTCCCTTGCGGATATTGTTGTCGATATCCCCGACCATCCGCATATATTTGGGTATCGCGAACACATTCCTGTTGATCTTCGGCCGGCTCTTCGCCTGATAGGATATGCCGTCCCGATCGATCGGATTCATCCCGCCGGGGAAGGTGATCCCGATCTCACTAAAGAGGATGTTCTTCTGCTCTCCGACAAAGCCGCCGAAATCATGATCGAGCGGGAAATACGGGGTGGGGTTCTTCTCCAGATTGAACAGGACGTTTTCGCGCATGGCGCCCCTGGCCGGCTTCACCCGTGGGTATCCTTCAAAATCCTTTTCTGAAAACGTCTTCGTCTGTTCCCCGCTTAAGGTGGTGATGCTCCGCGCCTGCAGAATGTAGAACACATCGTCCTTCACCGCCCATTCGATATCCATGGGATGTCCGTAGTGCTTCTCGACCCGGATCCCGTCGCGGACGAGCCGGGCGATCTGTTCATGGGAGAGCACCGCCCGCTTCCTTCTCTCCTCCTCCACGGGAACGCTGACCGTACCGTTATTCTCCCGGTCATAGACGATCTCTTCCTCCTTGCTGCCGGTCAGCTCTTTCAGGACCTTTCCGTCCCTGTCGCAGAGATACTCATCCGGACTCACGATTCCCGATACCACCGCCTCCCCGAGACCGTAGGACGCGTTGATATGGATATTCTCCGGGCTGCCGGCGGGATCCGCGGTGAACATGACCCCCGCGGCCTCACTTTCGATCATCTGCTGGATGACCACGGCGAGAGAGACCTTTTGTTTGTCGTAACCGGAGTTCTTCCGATAGCTGACCGCCCGGTCGCCCCAGAGCGACGCGTAGCACTGTCGGATCCTGTCGAAGAGGTCCTGCAGACCGACCACGTTCAGATAGGTCTCCTGCTGCCCGGCGAAGCTCGCGTCCTCCAGATCCTCTGCCGTCGCGGAGGACCGCACGGCGAACCGGGTCCTGCTGCCTCCCATCGCGAGGTAGAGTTCCTCCGCCTCCCGCCGGATCTCTTCGGGGATCTCGCCCTTCAGGATCGCTTCCCGGATCTCACGCGCGCTCTCATATTGCTCCGGCTCTATCCCATTCTCAGCCAGAAAGGCGTCATACGCCGCCGCAAGGAGCACGCCGCCCTTCGGGATATTGATCCCCGCAGCGGTCATCTCTCCGAGGTTTGCGCCCTTGCCTCCCGCGAAGGGAATATCCTCCTTCCGGATGTCTTCAAATGAACGGATGTACTCTGACATGACAAAAAACCTCCTTATAGATCAGCCGAAAGATACCTCTTCCACGCACGCATTCCTATGATGAGCGACAGCACGAGCGCCGCCAGGCTCGCCGCCGGCCGGCACCAGACCAGTCCGTCCATACCGAAGATCCACGGAAGGAGCAGGACGGAAGGAATGAGGAACAGGCCGTTTTCCGAGACTGTGACCAGTGTCGCCTCCGCAAAGCGCCCGATATTCTGCAGGAACATGCCGCACAGCACGTAGTAGCCCATGAATGGCAGGATGACGCACTGCGCTCGGATGAACCGGACCGCAAGCGAAATGACTTCCGCCTCCTGAGAGAACCCGCTCGAAAGCACGCCGGCGAAGGGCCACAGAACGGCGACTGAGAGCACCAGGAAAACCGTGACCGTCACTAGAGCCAGTCTGAATGCCTTTTTGATACGGTCGTATTTTCCCGCCCCGTAGTTGATGGCGCAGACCGGCTGAAAGCCCTGTCCGAAGCCGATGACCAGCGCGTATGCGATATAGGAGATGCGCAGCGCGATCGTGAGCGCCGCGATGGCGTAGCTGCCGAATACGGCGGCCGCGTGATTGAGGAGGACCGCCGAGATGCTGGTGATCCCCTGCCTGCAGAAATTCGGAGCGCCTCCCGTGAGGATCTCCCTGATATGTTTCCCGTCCGGAACCGCCTTTCTCAGATCGATCCCGATATTGCCGTTCCGCTTTGTCGAGACGGCCAGCATGATGACACCGCTCACCTGACCCGCCATGCTGGCCAGAGCCGCACCGGCGACATCCAGATGCATCCCCAGGATCAGGATCGGATCCAGCACCATGTTTAAGAGCATCCCGACGAGGAGCCCGCTCATGCTCTCTTTCCCGGAGCCTGCGAGGCGGAGCTGGTTGTAGAGCACATTGGATACCAGCATGAAGGGGACCGTCAGGATCGTGATCCTCAGATATCGGACGGTGGCGTCGTACAGCTCTCCCTCCGCCGCACCGAGGAGCCGCGCCAGCTGCCCGGTGAGCGGGAGTCCCGCGCATGTGATCAGGATCCCGGTCAGGATCGCGAGCAGCACGCCTGTAGCGGCCATTTTCTCCGCTGATGCAATTTCTTTTTTCCCGAGACACCGGGAGATGTAGTTCCCGCTCCCGTATCCGAACCAGAACCCGATCGCCTGGATGACCGACACAAAGGAGAACACGATCCCAACGGAGGCGGTGAGCGCCACGTTGTTCAGTTTCCCGACAAAGAAGGTGTCCGTCATCGAGTAGACCGTGCTCACGATCATCCCGACCGTCGACGGGACCGCCATCCGCACCAGCAGCGGATAGACCGGCTCGTTTGTCAGTTTCCTGATCCTTTCCTCTCGTTTTATCTCATCGTCCCGCATGATCACCTGAGCAATACCTTTGTAGCAAGACTTCTGAAGCGAACGCCAACCATACGCATTAGCACGTGCTAACGAATTATATGTTAGCACGTGCTTACGTTCTGTGCAAGTTTTTATGTCGAGCATTTTTCAGGCGTTTATTCAGGCGATCTGCCAGTTTTCCGCCGCCTGTCGGATCCTGACAAATCCCGCGTATTTCCCGTTGAGGTTCACCAGCTCCTGATGCTTTCCCTTTTCGACGATCCGGCCGTCATCCACGACCAGGATCTGGTCCGCCGCTTCGATCGTCGCCAGCCGGTGCGCAATGATAATGACCGTCTTTCCTTTGGACAGCTCCGACAGAGCCCCCTGGATCAGATGCTCATTCTCCGGATCGATACTGGCCGTCGACTCGTCCAGGATGATGATCGGAGAATCCTTGAGAATCGCTCTCGCGATGGAGATGCGCTGCTTCTGCCCGCCAGACAGCGTGCCGCCCCCTTCACCGATCACGGTATCATAACCGTTCGGCAGCTCCATAATGAAATCATGACAGCGCGCCTTCTTTGCCGCGTCGATCATTTCCTCTTCCGTCACGTTTTCCCTGCCGAAGCAAATGTTCGCCCGGATGGTATCGTTAAATAGATACACGTTCTGGAACACCATGGAGATATTCGACAGCAGGCTGTCCAGACTGTACTTCCTGACATCGATGCCGCCGAGCGTGATCGACCCTTCCGAGACGTCATAGAATCTGGCGATCAGATTGCAGATCGTCGTCTTGCCGCTTCCCGACGGGCCCACAATTGCCGTCGTGCTCCCCTGCGGGATCGTAAACGATACATCCTTCACCACCTTTCTGCTTTCTTCAGATACAGCGTTTGAATAGGAGAATCCTACATTCCGGAAAGCAATATCATAGCTCTCCGTCTTAATATTCGTGCCCTCCGCATCCAAAAGTCTCGCATCCGAAAACATCTCCATCTTATCGAAAGCATTGTTGATCACGGACAATACATGCGCGCTGTCCGCGATCGGCTCAACGGAATTAAAGATCGACATCGAAAGGAAGGATACGATCAGTACCATGGTCAGATCCATCCTGCCGGCGAGTCCCGCGTAAAGAACCGTGAGAATCATCCACACGCTGGCCGCCTTCAGGGCGAAGATATGCAGGCAGTTATACGGGATGAACCCCCATTCGATCTTCAGCGCGATCCTTTTTGCGCTTGCGCAGGCCTCGGTGAAATCCTTTACGGAAGCGCCCTCCATACCGAAGGACTTGACCACCGGCAGGCCTCTGGTGTATTCCAGCGCCGCCCGGGTGAGCTTTTCATTCTCCGCATTTAACACCTTCGTGTTGGCACTGCTGTGCGCGGATATCATCAGCAGGAACAGGAAAGAGACCGCCACACCGCCCAGCGCAATCAGGGCGCATTCGGGAAGAACGAACAGCAAGAACAACAAAATGCACAGGAAATTCAGATATCCGCCGATAAAGCCGTCCACCATTCGGATCCCCATATTTTCAAGTGTTGCCAGTCCCGTCGTTATTGCGTTCAGAATCGCGCCGGTGTCATTCGTCTGGAAATATCCCAGAGACACTCTCTTGAGCGCTTCTCCGATCTTCAACCGGTCTCTGGCCACCAGTTCATAACCGATCTTCTCATGAAACCTGGCCTTCAGATAATCAAAGAAAAATCTGGCCAGCACCATGATCATAATCAACAGGAAACTCTTCAGTGCCAACCCCGGTTCGATCCCTTTTCCCGCATGCAGATCCCTGATGATCCCGCCGATCACATATCCCGCATATCCGACCGGAGCAGCCACCGCCCAGGAGGAGAGAAACGAAAACAAAAACCCGGCAAACAGGCTTGCTTTGAATTCTCCGCACCAGTCTATGATTCTCTTTACTGTCTTAAACATTTCTTACGCCTCCCTTTCTGCCCGGCTTCCGGCTGCCCAGTTCCTCGCGCCGACATGTGCCTGCCACATCCTGTTGTAGAGCGGGGAGCATGCCATGAGTTCCTCCTGATTCCCCTGTGCTTCGATCCGGCCGTTATTCAATACGACGATCCGGTCCGCGTTTTTGATCGTTGAGAGTCTGTGTGCGATCACCAGAAGCGTCTTGCCCTTCGTCAGATTGGCGATCGACTCCTGCAGCTTTGTCTCATTTTCCGGATCCGTAAATGCTGTTGCTTCATCCAGGATCACCACCGGCGCGTTTTTCAGCATCATTCTCGCAATGGCGATTCTCTGCCTCTCGCCGCCAGACAGCCGCTTTCCTGCTTCTCCTGCCGACGTGTTGTATCCGTCCGGCAACTTTTGTATGAACTCGTCACAGCACGCCGCCTTTGCCGCCTGCATCACCTCTTCATCCGTTGCATCCGGTTTCCCCAACCGGATATTCTCCATGATCGATCTGGAAAAGAGGAAATTGTCCTGCGTCACAAAGCTCACGATATCCGCCAACGTCGTGACCTTCAGATCCCTGATATCCACACCGCCGATCGAGATACTTCCGCTGTTTACATCCCAGAACCTCGCAATCAGCTTTGCCACAGTGGACTTCCCCCCGCCGCTTGGCCCAACGAGTGCGGTAAAACTGCCCTCCTCCATGGTAAGATCGATCCCGTGGAGCACCTCACTGTCCTTGTCATCCTTGTCATCATAGGAAAAATGCACATCCTTCATTTCGATCGAATAACACTCAGGAAGCTTCTCCGTCACAGGTTCCGGCAGGCTCCTGATCTCCAACAGCTTCTGGATCTCCAGTACGGTGTATTGCATCTGTCTGAGCCCGTTCGAAAAAATCTCGATCTTAGCCATACTGATCACCATCGACATGGAGAGCATAACTGAGAGCGCCATCTCCGAAACCGTCATGCTGCCCTTCCCGACTAACAGGATGCTCACGGGCACGACACCGAGCAGGGTTGCCGGCATGAACGCAAATGCCAGCTTCATCGTCACCCAGGTGGATTCCAGCCATTCGATGACGAAATCCCTGTAGTCGCGGATCGCTCCCGCAAATTTCTCATAGCTTACGCCCGCTTTACCAAACGCCTTGATGACCTCGATCCCCTCCACATATTCAACGATCATGCTGCTCATATGCGCGTTCGCTTCCTGGTACTTTGTCATATTCTCACCGCTTAACTTAAAGGTAAGCATCATAAAGATGAGGCCCAGCGGCAGCGCCAGAAGAGCGGCGAGTGCAACGCGGATGTCCACCAGGATAAGCGCAACAAAGCACACGACCGGAAGGAGAATATGTCCCGCTCCCTCCGGGACCACATGTGCGAGCGGTGGTTCGATATCCTCGATCTTGTCAACGATTACACCCTTGATCTCCCCGATCGAATGTTCATATACCTTGCCGAGCGGTGCCTTCAGGAATACATCCGCCACTCTGAGGCGCAACCCCTCCAGCACATGAAATGCCACATAATGGGAGATCCCTGTCGAGATACCGAAACAGAGCACCTTCACAAGATAGGCCCCCAGCGCCGCCAGGCTAAGATGCAACACATACGCCCGATCAAGGCTTCCCGCAATGTACCGGTCCAGTATCCTGTATACAAGATAATACGGGATCAGCCCGGCGATCAGACTGATCATGGAAAAGATAACGGATACACCGAGTCTCCCCCCGCTGCCCTTCGCATAGGAAAGCAGCGTGCCGAACCACTTCTTTTCTTCCTGTGAACCTTCTTCCTTCATTTCGTCTTCCTTCCTCCTTTTCTGTTTGTTAACACTTTGCCTTTTCTGTTCGCTTACCCTCTAAACGGTCTCACCGCCCGATACCTTACGGTACCGGACGGTGAGTGTGGATTTCATTATACTGTTTGCTCTGCCTTATATCTGCGGATCTCTCTGTTTCCTTCTACATCCCCATCAGTTGCTTCCACCCCGGCAGAAAAAACTTCTCAAGTGTCGCGAGCGCGTCCACTGCCTCCTCATAGGAGTAATGATGGACAACCGGTTCAAACAGTGCCGTGATATAGGCGGTCAGCAAAAGATGCAGCTGACCCGGTGTGATCTCGGGCGTTTTGACACCGGCTTTCTTTAATTCTCTCAGATAAGCGAGGAACCGGTTCTGTGATTCCTCCGACAGATCATGCAGGAAGTTTTCATATCGGCTGCCCTTTGATTTCGCGACCAGCAGATGATACGCGTCCATATCCGGGTAGACAAGATCTCTCATCATATCGATATTGGAATCCTGCCAGGTGACCTTACGGCCCTTCTTCACCGGCTCCTCATACCGGAGCATGTGTCCTTTCGCCCATTGCTTCAGTTTCTCTTCAGCGGGAGCGACCAGCTGGCAGAAGAGATCCTCCTTGTCCCTGCAATGTCTATAGATCCCCGCAGCGGTCAATCCGCACCGGTCGGCGATGCCCCTCATGGAGGCTTTCTCATAGCCCTTCTCCATGAATTCTTCTTTGGCGGCCGCCATGATTTTATGATGGTTTGCGGTTTTGTCTCTCGGCATGATGAATCCCCGTCTGCTGGGATTAATTGCTAACATCGTTCGCTAACACTCATAAACTAACACGGCGGGGATCATCTGTCAAGATGTTATTTGTTTTTATGCAGATTGCATTTTCCAGCTTGCGGCTTCCTCTCTGAGCTTTATGAATCTGCTGTATTTCTCGCTGCTCCCGAGCAGTTCTTCATGTGTACCGCTGCTGATCGTTCCCCCGTCGAGCACCACTATTCTGTCGGCATTCCGGATCGTCTTGAGCCTGTGCGCGATCATGATTACCGTCTTATTCTTCGTCAAAGCGTTAAATGCGGCGATCAGTTTATCTTCGTTCTCCGGATCAACATTGGCCGTCGCTTCATCCAGGATGATGATCGGCGCATCCTTAAGGATCGCTCTGGCAATGGAGATCCTCTGCTTCTCACCGCCCGAAAGCGTCGCTCCGCCTTCCCCGATCACAGTGGAATAGCCATTAGGGAGCGACATGATAAAGTCATGGCAGCACGCCTTTTTAGCGGCAGCTTCCACGTCATCATGACTTGCATTTCTCGTTCCGAACTTGATATTGTTTTCAATCGTATCCGCGAACAGATAGACATTCTGAAAGACGACACTGATGTGCGACATCAGGCTTTCCAGCGTGTAGTCTCTCACATCCAGGCCGCCGATGGAAATGCTGCCTTTGTTTACATCCCAGAAACGGGCGATCAGCATGGCCAGCGTTGTTTTACCCGCACCGGACGAACCGACAAAGGCAGTCATGGTCTTCTCCGGAAGCGCAAGGCTCACATTCTTTAACACCTCGTTATCGCCATACGAGAACGATATATGATCGATCGATATCCCGTAATGCTCCGGATCATATTCTTTGCCGTTTTCATCCATGACCGGAAGGGCGTTGATCTTCTCTGCTTCTTCAATAGAGCTTGAAACCACCCTCAGAACGGTGAGCCCCGCTCCGGTCTGCTCGATATCGGCAAATACCTGAAAAGAGATGATCACGGCCATCAGGGCATAGGTTACCGATATGTCTCCGCCTATAAAGAGCGCCACCGCCGCAAGAAGGAGCAACGCTTTGAAAGCGCCGAGGACGACTCCCTGGAGCTCACCGTACGGGATGAACAGTCTCTCCATCGCCAGATTGCTGTCCCTGTTTCCGTCGATCGCCTTTTTCAGAGCCGCATCCCCCTTTCCGGTCAGATTAAAGGATTTGATCACGCTCATCCCCTGCAGGCTTTCCAGTACCCTGGATACCAGGGCGGCCTCATTTTTCTGCCTTACCGGAGATAACGCGCGGCTCTTCTTTTCCATGGATGATGTGATGAGCATATAGACGGCCATACCGATCAGTTCGATCAGCCCCAGCCGCCAGTCGAAGAATAAGACGCAGATCAGAAACACGACGGAATTCATCAATCCGCTGAGGATCAATACGAGCACATTTGCGCCCTGGTTTTCTACCACATCCAATACGGTTGTCGTAATACCGGTCACCTGATCGAGATTACTGTCGTTGAAATATCCCATCGGGACCTTTTTGAGCCTTTCCGCGATATCGAGCCTCTTGTATGCGCTCATATAATAGCCCGCATGAACAGCCTGCAGATCCGCGGCCATTTTCAGAATGAGCTGCCCTATGATACTGATGCCCAGGAACAGGAGTGCTGTCCACGCCGGCTTCATGGTATGATCCCCTGCTTCAAATGCCAGGATCACGAAATAGATCGCCGCCATCCTGAACATCGAGAACAGAGACTTGAAAAATGAAAGGATGATCGCCCGATAGATTTTGTTCTTTTCCTGTCCGGAAAAGTCTATGATCTTTCTGATTGCTTCAAGCATTACGCCGCACCTCCTTCACTGATATGCGCCTGCCACATCGCGTTATAAAGAGCGCTCTCCTTCAGGAGCTCGCTGTGAGTTCCCGCGCATTCGACCGATCCTCTGTTGATCACCACGATCTGATCTGCATCCGTGACCGTGGAAAGCCTGTGTGCAATGATGATCACCGTCTTATCTTTCATCAATCCGGTAAGAGCCCGCTGTATGACAGCCTCATTCTCCGGATCGATATATGCCGTCGCTTCATCGAGGATCACAATCGGAGCATCCTTCAACATGGCTCTGGCGATGGCGATCCGCTGACGCTCGCCGCCTGATAAGTGCGTCCCGCCGCTTCCCACTCTTGTTTCATAGCCGTCCGGAAGCGCAGTGATGAATTCGTCGCAGCCGGACGCTTTGGCCGCTTCGCGGACCGCCTCATCGGAAGCGGAGGTCTTTCCCATGCGGATATTATTCATGATCGTATCGTCAAACAGCCAGTTATCCTGCGATACATATGCCACCTGATCATAGAGCTGTTCTAAGGGGATCGACCGCAAGTCTTTTCCATCCATCTTGACCGAACCGTCCGTCACATCCCAGAATCCTCCGACAAGCTTTGCGATCGTTGATTTTCCGCTCCCCGAAGGTCCGACGAGTGCGGTAAAGCTTTTCTCCGGGATCGTGAGGCTGACATTGTGCAGAACTTCTTTGTTTTCATGATAGGAATAGCTGACGTCCCGGAATTCTATGTTATGTGTCGCGAACGTGACCGGTGTTTCCGAATGCTCCTGTTCTTCGCCGGCCAGCAGCTTATCAACCGTTTCCACGGTAGTCGACACCTTTGCGGAAGAATCCGTAAACTGGATCGCGGACAGGATCGGTCCGACGATACACATGGAAAGCATGATCGAAGTCATAAGTCCATCTGCGGAAATACTGCCCGAGATATACATGAGCCAGCCGATCGGCAATACCGTGATCAGGGTGCAGGGCGCGATCGTATAGCAGAGAGCCTGGCATACCTCCGTTTTTTTCATCCAGTAACAGTAGAAGGCAGCATTCGTGAGGACCTTATCCTTGAATTTCTGATACGAAGACTTGCTTTGACTGTATGCTTTGATCACTTCGATCCCGTGAACATATTCAACGATGCTCGCGTTCATATCCTGCGTGATCTCCACAGATTTCCTGTAATTTGCGGAATAGCTTGCGGCGATAAAGCCGAAGAACATCAACCCGACCGGGACCGAGATCAGGCAGATGAGACCCATTCTCCAGTCAACGATCATCATATAGATCCAGACTGCGATGGCGCCGATGATATTGGATGTGAGCTCCGGGATCATATGCGCGATGGGACGTTCCATCCGCTCCACCTCATCGACAATGATCTGTTTGAGTTTACCGCTGGAAGTGTCAATGATCGTGCCAAGCGGCATTCTCGGAAGCTTGGCAAAGATCTCTTTCCGTATTTCTGCCAGCAGAGAAAATGTCGCCTTGTGACTGACGCTCAGTCCCATTGCATAAAAAAGGCTCTTAAGAGCAAAGCCCGCAAAGGCTGCGACGATGAACAGGAGATAATAACTCCATTCCCTGTTTCCGGATATCACTCCCGAAATGATCTTTGCAGCGCAGACAAAAGGGACAATTCCGGCCACGACGCCCAGAACAGCCAGTATGACGGACAGTAAGAGCCTTCCGTGCTCCGGCTTTGCGATCTCCCAGATCCTTGCCATGGGATTTGACTTTTGTTCTTTCATTTTGTAAATCACCTCCGTTTGATTGATTGTGGGTTAGCTACTGCTAACTCTCATCTATAATAATCGCCTTCTCCTGGAACTGATCTGAGAAGGCGTTAATATTCTAATATCCGAAAAATTCTTTCCACGCCGCGGAGAAGAACCGGTCCAGGGTATCCGCGTAATGCAGGGCTTCCTTCCTGGTAAAACCATGCTCCACGGTCTGGAAGATCGCATTGACATTCGCCGTGATCAGAAGATGGAATTCCTTCTCACTGAACTTGTTGAGCTTCACGCCCTGTTTCCTCAGAACCTTCATGAAAGACAGGGTGGTCTCCTCCTCCAGCACCGCCAGATCATGCAGGAATGTCTCGTATTTTGTCCCCTGTGATCTGCAGACGATCAGGCGAAACGCGTCCAGATGATCGTAGATATAGGAGATCGTAAGCTTTGCGTCTTTCCCGTTTTTCCAGATGCTCAGATCCCCGGTCCCGATGATCTGATCCTGATCATTTACTTCCTGACGGATGACGTCCAACAGTCCCCGATATGCGGGTTCCACCAGCGCGGAAAACATTTCCTCTTTACTCGCAAAATGCTTGTACAGTCCGGAAGCGCTCATTCCCGCATCTTCCGCAATGTGCCGCATGGAGGCATCTGCAAATCCATACGTCAGGAATTCCTTTTTCGCCGCCGCGATGATCTTTTTGTGGTTTGCTGTCTTATCAATCGGCATTGTCGACACCTCACCCAAAAAGCGAACACTGTTCGCTCTCGTATGAGAGAATACACTGTTCGCTCTCGTTTGTCAAGTCTTTTTTTGGAAACGTCTCCTGCTCTTTAAAACTTCTTCGGATATCCTATTGACATGATCCGATAATTATGATAATACAATTACCGGTAATTAAATTATCAATGTGCGCTGTGTTTTGATTATAACGAAAAGATGTCCGTAAGAGATACAAGTATTGATCCGAAACTGCTTCAGAGCGCTCGCGCCGAGTTTATGAAACACGGGTTCATCAAGGCCGACCTGAAGACCATATGCGAAAAAGCCGGCATCACAACAGGAGCAGTCTATAAGCGGTATAAAGGGAAAGAAGAACTGTTCTGCGCGGTGGTAAAGGATACTGCCAATACCCTTGACAATTTCGTGTCGGTGCGTACACAACAGGAATTCTCCGATATGACCGATGAACAGGTCCGCAATACCTGGGACATGAATGAAGGATTCATGCTCGATCTGTTTCGGATCCTATGGGATATACGGGGCGATTTCGTCCTTCTGCTGGAAAAGTCGGCCGGAACAGTCTATGAGAATTACGGACATGATTTTGCGCTCCGTATGACGGAAGCCTACATGCAGTATTATCTCGAGGCAAAGAAGCGGGGACTTGCGAAGGCTGATATCACAAAAGAGGAAATGCATGTACTCTGTACGTCTTTTTGGACAGCGATCTATGAACCGTTCATTCACAAGATGACCCGGAAAGAAATCGAGGAACACTGCCGGGTTGTGTGCCGGTTTTTCGACTGGACGAAAGCGCTGGATATGAAATAAGAATCTTAGCCGTCATGTGGCGGCTAAAAAAATAAAGAAGAGTTAGCAGACCCTAACTCTATATCAGAAACGGAGGGATAAGATGTTTAAGAGAGTTTCTCCTTACATTGGAGAGTACAAAAAGTATACTGTCTGGGCGGTGATCCTGATGTCCGTCGGTATCATCGCGAATGTGGCGCCGTATTTCTTTATGTATCAGATCATCGCGCCGCTCACGCGCGGAGAGCATATAGAACCATCTTTTATTCTGTTCAGAGTTGTTGCGATTGCGGTATGTGAGATCATCTTTTCGGTCTCATATGTACAGGGGCTGGAGTTCTCACATATCAGCGCGTACAACACATTGAAAAACCTGCGGGTTTCACTGCAGGGAAAGCTGGAGAAGCAACCGCTCGGTAATATCGCCGAGCTCGGCACGGGGCGCATCAAGAAGGTATTTACGGATGATATCGATCAGGTCGAGCTCCTTCTGGCGCATGCCATACCCGAAGGAATCGCCAACATCGCGATCCCGGTGATCATCATCGTTTTGATGTTTGTCTTCGACTGGAGGCTGGGTCTTCTGTCACTTGTTCCGCTGGTCGTGGGAATGTTCGCCATGGGCATGATGATGAAATCCGGATTTGAGAAGATGAATGCCTATTATGAATCCGCCGCAAAGATGAACAACACGATCATCGAATATGTCAACGGAATGGAGGTTGTGAAGGTTTTCAACAAGGACAGAGATTCTTATAAACGCTTCGGAGACATGGTCAGAAACTACCGCGATTTCACGATCGACTGGTACAAGGTATGCTGGCCCTGGATGGCGATCTATTCAAGCGTCCTTCCCTGCCTCGTGCTGCTGATGCTGCCGTTCGGATCCATGATGGTCCTCGGCGGGACGATCGCACTGGACCGGATGGTGCTGGTGTTCTGCATGTCCTTTGCTGTCGGGCCCTCCGTACTCAAGGCGCTTAACTTTGCAGGCAAATTCCCGGCGCTTGACTATAAGATCGCGGAGTTGGAGAAGATGATGGAGCATCCTCCTCTTAAAGAAGGCACATCAGGATTTACAGGAGAGAATCTTGATGTTGCATTCAAGGACATTCACTTCGGATATGAGGATGTGGAAGTCCTTCACGGTGTGAACCTGACGCTCAGACAGGGAACCACCACCGCGCTCGTGGGGGAATCGGGCAGCGGAAAGTCCACCCTCGCAAAGCTGCTGGTACATTACTACGATCTCGATTCCGGCTGCATCACCATCGGCGGTCAGGATATCACCGATATGTCGCTTGAGGCACTAAACGATCAGGTGGCATTTGTTTCGCAGGAGCAGTTCCTGTTCAATACGACACTGTATGAGAATATTCTCATCGGTAAACCGGATGCCACGAGAGAAGAAGTCCTCGAAGCGGCCGGGAGAGCGCAGTGTAACGAGTTTCTGGAAAGACTCCCCGAAGGAATACAGACACAGGCGGGTGACGGCGGCAAACAGTTATCCGGCGGCGAACGCCAGAGAATATCCCTTGCGAGAGCGATCCTTAAGAATGCGCCGATCATCGTTCTTGATGAAGCGACCGCATTTATGGATCCCGAAAACGAAGAAAAAATGAATGCGGCGCTCGATGAGATCATAAAGGGTAAGACGGTACTCGTGATCGCGCACAGACTTTCGACGATCAAAAACGCGGACAAGATCTGCGTAATGAAGGAAGGAAGCTGTATCGCTGCGGATACACACGACGGGCTGATCGACAGCTGCCCGGAGTATAAAAAGCTGTGGGATGCATCGGTTTCTGCCAGCACATGGAAGGTAAGGGAGGCGTAATATCATGTTGAAAATACTGCACAGACTGATCGGTGTAACGGGGAAATATAAAACAAGAATACGTGCTTCATACCTGACCGCTTTTCTGAAGGGCATCATGATGAAAGCGCCTCTGATCCTGTGTTTTCTGTGTATCAGCTGGTTCATGCAGGGGCAGATGGATACGGGCAGATGTATCGTTCTGGGCGTCGCGGTTCTTGTCAGTGTCATTTTGCAGGCGGTCTTTGAACATATCTCCAACGTGCTACAGTCTGCGACCGGATATATGGTATTTGCGGATATGCGCTTAAGACTCGGAGACCATCTGAGAAAGCTCCCGATGGGATATTTCACGGAAGGCAATATCGGAAAGATCAGTTCCGTTCTCGCCACGGATATGGTGTTCATCGAAGAAAACTGCATGGGCGTACTTTCCGAACTCGTAACCTTTATCATCTCGCAGGGGATCATGACGGTCATGATGTTCGTGATGGATCTCAGACTGGGCCTGCTGTCACTGCTTATCGTTGCGGTATTCATTCTGATCGGTAATCTCATGCTGAAAACAACGATGAAGCACTCCGTGATCAAGCAGGAGGACAGTGAATCTTTGACAGAGGAAGTGCTTGATTTTGCAGAAGGCATCGGGATCATCAAGTCATACAATATGCTGGGCGAAAAGTCCAGGAGACTGACGGATGAATTCGAAAAGAGCTGCACGGAAAGCATTGATTTCGAATTTGCATACAGTCCCTGGGCCAGAGCGCTGTATCTTACTTTCGGGATCGGTACGGCATCCGTGCTCGCCCTGTGCGCTTATCTGTTCCATACCGGAGTGATCTCGGATGTGTATATGGTCGGAATGGCCCTGTTCCTTTTCGATATGTTTGTATCGATCAAGAGTTATTACGGACAGATGGCCAGACTCACGGTGACGAGCGCCAGTCTTGACCGAATCGAGGAAGTGTTTGCTGCGGAGGAATTAAAGGACGAAGGCAGAAAGGTATTTGCGGACACTGCGAACACGGGCTCCGTTTCTGCCGAGATTGTCTATGACAATGTCAGCTTTGCCTATACGGATAAAGATGTGTTGAAGGATGTTTCCTTTGAGGTGAAAAAGGGGGAGATGACCGCGCTTGTCGGACCTTCCGGCGGAGGAAAGTCGACCATCGCTTCCCTTCTCGCGCGA
>JAIKYU010000111.1 GCA_024682835.1 Lachnospiraceae bacterium
CGCACTACTATCCCCATCAGCTCTCCGGCGGCATGAAGCAGCGCGTCGCCATCGCCAGGGCGCTGGCACTGAAATCCGAAATCATTCTGATGGATGAGCCCTTCGCGGCGCTGGATGCGCTGACCCGACGCGAACTGCAGAACGAGCTGTTAACACTTTCGGCCACGGAGCACCGGACCATTCTGTTTGTCACACACAACATTCAGGAGGCGGTGATTCTGGGCACCAGGAATATTGTTCTTCAAAAAGGGGGAAAGATCATCTTCGACGAAAAGAACACGCTGCCAAAGCCGTCAACCCCCTCCAGTCCGGGATTTGCCGAGGTCTGGCAGCGCATGCGCGATGCCATCTACGCGAATGAGGATGCGGAATAGTGGCGTCACCGTCGCCCTCTCCGATCCCTCCCGTAACAAAGCAGAATCCGGCGAAGGAGCTCTCCGAGCAGAAAGCTCCAGGTGCCGATACTGACGGTCAGACGCAGATACTCATAAAAGCCCGCCTGATAGCTTTTCACCTTTCCCAACGGCTCGATGTGTGAATATGCCGCCAGCGCATAAACAACGGCGGCGCCCAGGGCCAGGATCAGGACCCCCCATCTCCCCTTCCGGTTTCCTCTGCCGGCAAGAATCACCCGCCGGACACACTCTTCCGCCTTTTTTAACCACACTGACACCCGCTCCGATACCGGCTCTTCGCCTGCAGGAAGCAGACAGATCTCCCGGCCAAGCCAAGGAAAACGCTTGCTCTTCTTTCGCGCAAGCAACCGGTACAGAGCCATTCCCATGAACAGGAAGGTCAGATTTTTGCAGGACAGATTGTACAGGAGCGGATCTGAAACGCCCATGACCACCAGACAGAGGATGATTGCAATGGCACCGCCGTTTTTTTCACGGATCATTTCGCGAAGCACGATCCCGTACAGCACGGAAACGGCCGCAAAAGCGACAAGCCCCAGATTCAGCAGCAGATAAATCTGCGATATATCCAGTCCGTAGCGCAGGGATTCCGGTATTTCCATCCGCATGCCGAAGAGCGTGATCGAATACTCATGAAGATATATGGACGCCGTCCGAAACCGCTCCAGAAAACTCGTCAGTGCGCTGTGATCCTGCCACTCCTCGCGATACAGAAGCATGCCCGCGACAGCCACCACATTCACCAGGGGATAGACCGCATAGATCACCGCCTTTTCCCACAGTCGGTAACGAAGACGGACCTGACAGTAATAGTTGATGGCGAGATACAGGGTGCTGATCAGCAAACCCGTGTTGGAATTGCAGTAAAGATAATAGTACAACCCGCAGATCCACAGGATGAGCGATCCTCGAAGCAGCCGCTTCCTGTTTTCGCCGCCGATCAGGTACAGCGTAAGCATCATCAGAATGACATACGTCGTCATCAGCGTATTCGTGTGCGGATACCCGAGAGAATGCCGGTACATCTGCCCCCACAACGGCCTGCCGACAACGCCGAACCGGATCTCGTCCATCAATCCGAATACCGTCAGGAATGTCAGCACTGCCATGGCGCCTCCCAGAAGTACGCCCGCAAATCGGAACAGCCGCCTGTCGCACATATCCTTCATCCCCAGCATCATGGCAAAATCGATGAGCAGTCCCTTCTCTCCCGTACAGGCATACACGATTCCCCCGAGAAGGAGGAAAAGAAGGATCCACAGATATTCCCGCACCGTATGCCTTGTTGCCAGAAGCTTCAACAAAAGGAAGACCGCCGCAGCCGCCAGGGTATACGGATAACAGCCCCAGCCGTCGTGACCGCCGATCGCGCGGAATCCGAAAAGCAGCGCAAAAAAAACATAATAGAGAATCTCGTTCTTTCTCATCTCACCGCTCCCTGACAATGCTTCCGTTCTGCACGCGGTATACGCTGTCACAGTTGTCGATGGTGGAGAGTCTGTGCGCGATGATAATCATGGTCTTTGTTCCGTGGAGGTGGTCAATGGAATCCATAATGGCCGATTCCGTCTCATGATCCAGCGCGCTGGTCGCCTCATCAAACACCAGCACCGGCGGATCCGTATACAGCGCCCTGGCAATGCCGATTCGCTGCTTCTGACCTCCGGAAAGCCTGACCCCCCGCTCTCCGATCTGCGTCTGCAATCCGTCCGGAAGGGACCGGACAAATTCATCCAGAGACGCTTCCCGAAGAGCTTTCCAGACCTGTTCGTCATCAATCTCGTCCTCCGCGAGGCCAAAGGCCACATTTTCACGGATGTTCCCGTCCAGCATAAAGATCGCCTGCGGGATATATCCGATATTGGACAGCCAGCCGGTCATATCCAGGCGAATATCCGTCCCGTCCACCAGCACACTGCCGCCCTGAGG
>JAIKYU010000152.1 GCA_024682835.1 Lachnospiraceae bacterium
TATCAAATAACTGGAGAATTGAAGCAGATAAATATCAGATTTCACGTGTGGAACAAAGCATGATGCAAGATGCATTCGCTGATTACAGTGATTGATCCAGGCTGAACGATGGAGGAGAATGGATCCAACTATTCGCAAAACACAGGTTTAACGAATAGTTATTAGGATCATTTCGTACAGTCTCCGGATATCATCATCGTTTTTGGCAGATATCAGAATCTGCATGTCATCCGGCAAAACGCCTTCACAGGCAATCTTTTGGTCAGGATTCCTGTCGGTCATGTCTGCCTTATTGAAAACAAACAGGCGGGGAATGTCGGCAGCACCGATTTCCTTCAGCGTTTCGATCGTCGTCCTGATATGCCAGTCATAGGACTCCTCATCGGATATGTCTACCACAATAAGCAAAAGATCCGCATAGCAGGCTTCTTCAAGCGTGGATCGAAATGCCTTCACAAGTGCATGCGGCAGGTGTTCCACCAGTCCGACCGTGTCGGAAAGAAGAAAACCTGACTGTTTCCCGTTCGGCTGTATCCGGCGCACTGTGGTATCCAGCGTTGCGAACAGCATGTCCTCCACATAGGTCTGTTTTTCCGGAATGGCCTTGCAAAGCTTCAGCATACCGTTCATGATGGTCGATTTACCGACATTTGTATATCCGACCAGCGATACCCGTGGAATCCCTCCGCGCAAACGTTGGCGCCGCTGCGTGGCACGTTCTTTTTCTATCTTGTCTAGCTCCCGCTTGAGCTCATTGATCCTGTGTTCGATGTGCCGTCTGTCCAGTTCGATCTGCTTTTCGCCGGAGCCTTTGCCCGACAATGGACCGCTGGCACCGCCCTGTCTGCTGAGTCCGTCATGAAGACCGGCAAGCCGCGGCAACAGATAGGCCAGCTGTGCGGATTCCACCTGCAGCCTTGCCTCTCTGGTGCGCGCTCTTTCGGCAAAAATCATCAGGATCAGTCCGGTGCGGTCGATCACTTCACAGTCAAAGGCTTCTGTCAGGTTTCGATGCTGCTTGGGCGACAAAGCATTATGACAGATCACAACGTCAATCGGCTTCCCGCTTGCTTCTTCCAGACGGTTTTTCTCGGATCGGATCTCATCCACCTTTCCGCTGCCAAACAGTGTCGCGGCATTAGGATGTACCAGCGTCTGCGATATGGACGTCAAAATGAAAATGCCGGCTGCGGCGGCCAGATCCCAGGTCTCCCGCATGGAACGCTCCAGATCGTCCGTCCTGTCCAGTGCAGCACCGATAAGGATGCCTCTGTTCTCATTGGTCATGTTTGGGTTTATTACGCTTTCTTTTTTTACTTCTTTTTTACCCTGACCGTCACGGTCTTTGTCACGCCTCCGGCGTAGGTGAGCTTCACCCTGAACGAAGCATTCTTTTTGGTGATGCTGTAGATGTCTATCTCAGCCGGATCGGCGTCATTTACCTTGGCTGTCACGCCCTTATGGGTTCCGAGGATTTCTGCCTTTACAGGCTTGATGGTCCTGCACATTCCGGAGCTCACCTTATAGGTGCTCACGATATTCGCGGTTCCGATGACCTGTCCCTCCACAGGGGTGACGCCTGCAGGGATCGTCACGATGCCCACCTTTGCTGTGGGTGTCGTTTTCTTTGCCCGCACGTTTTTGAGCGGCAGGGTGACCGGATCGTCTATGCCGCTGATAGTGAGGGAAAGGGTCAGGGTGCCGATGTTCAGGTTCTTTACATTATACTTGTCGTTGATGATCGCATTCTCCGCAGCATTCGCAGTATCGGTATTTGCAATCTCTGCATCGTCCTTCTCACTGGTGTTAGAACTTTCCGTGTCATTTGTATCACCGATATAATCAATTTCAATATTCCCGGCCGCATTCAACTTTGCGGTAAAGCCCTCTTCCGCTACGGATACATTTTCGATCCGGCCGCCCACGTCCTTCAGGTTTGGTACCACCACCATGGACTGTTTCGTCACCACATCGTATTTTCTGAGAATCCTTGTGGTGATGGCCTTATCCAGCTTTTTGCCATTCACACGGATCCGCACGTTGGTCTTCGCTTCCTTTGATTCTTTGGACTGCAGGGTGACGGTGTAGGTTCCGTTCCTCACGCCATCCTTATATGCGATGACAAGCTTTCCGTCGTCGCTGATTGTAGCCAGACCGGTGTTCTTTTTGTCAACGATCGGCAGGAGATCTGAGGAAGAAACGGATGCACCGTTAAACATCACATCAAAGCCAAGCGCCTGTCCCTTTGCGTTGCTGTTTACGACCACGGTCTTAAAGCCCTGGAGATCGACTGAAAGCACATCCTTTTTGGAACCCTTTACGGTGTACGCAAGATTCACCGCCTTCGCGCCGTCCCAGGTATCCTTTACGATGCTGATCTTCCCACTGCCGGCAGTTGAGGTCCTGATCTCAATGCTTCCGTCCTCGCCCTTCGTCACAGTGCCAAGACCTGTGCCGCTCACCTGCACATCCGTCATATCGTAAGGTGCAAAGCTGCCGTCCGCATTCTTCACAAGAACCGTCGTCTTAAGGGGCGTCTCCTTGCCGGTCCTGATCGTCGCTGTGGTGGAACTGAGCTTAAACACAGGCTTTACGTAGCTCACCGGCAGGGCATATTCCACAACACCCGCGCTGCCCAGGTCAAACTCAAGTAAAGCGTTCGCCGCCAGAGCCGCCTTCTTCCGGTCGCCGGTCACCTTCACGGTGATGGTGGATCCGGTGATCTTTGCGTCATAATAGACCTTGGACTTTGCATTGCTGTTTGCCACCGTGTCAGTCACGCTGATACCACGGATCGCATATTCATGCTCGGAAGCATCCTCGTAGAGGTTCCAGGCAGCATCGTCGTCACCCACAATGGGTTCCGGCTCAGGCTTAGGTCCGGGACCCGGACCTGGACCGGGCTCCGTCTTTGCCTCCCACCCGGCATAGAGCGTAAGGTCCGCCGTCACGGGTGTTGAGAAATCATACTTCGTGTTGCAGGCCGCATCCGTGTACCACCCGGTAAAGGTGAAGCCCTCCGCCTCGGGTGCCGCCGGCTCCTTTGCGAAGCCGTCCTTCTCCACGGTCTGTGCCGCGGGCGCCGTTCCGGGCTTGCCGTTTATGTCGAAGCTCACGGTAAAGGTCTCCGCCTTCTTTTCGATCCACTTCGCGTAGACCACCGTGTCCGCGGTGATCGGCGTGCTGAAATCAAAGAGGTTCTCGCATGTCGCTTCGCTGTACCAGCCGCCAAACGTAAAGCCTTCGGCTTCCGGATCCTTGGCGGGTCTGACTACCGTGCCGCCCTGCGCCACACTCTGGGGTGCCGGTGCATCTGCGACGGTCTTCCCGTTCATGTCGAAACGCACAGTGCAGGTGACCGTTACAGGCGTGCCACCGCCTCCACCGCCGCCGGTGCCACCGCCGCCACCGGAGCCGCCTCCGCCGGAGCTGTTCTGTGTCCACTGGGCACAATAAGTAATATCAGCAGTTATCACTGTGTCTGTTGTAAGCTTCTCTCCGCCCGATGCATATGTAAACCAGCCGTCTAAGGTATAACCGGATCTGGTGCTTGTAGGCAGGGCTGATATCTTCCCGCCATCGGCAACGATTATCGGATCCACACTGTTCCCGCCCTGCGAATCAAAGCTCACGGTATGGGAATTCACCGTGGTAGAAGCGATGGAAAATGTCGAGAAGTATAGGGAATAGATGTATACGATCCCCTGATCTTCATCGATATAGAATGTACCGTCCTGATAATTGCCTTCGCTCGGCTGCGCATTAAGAGCTG
>JAIKYU010000008.1 GCA_024682835.1 Lachnospiraceae bacterium
CCATGCTCTACATTTACTTTTTTTATTCCGTGTCCCACACCTGGTTCAAGATAAAAGCACTTTGGAAAAAGCTGCTCATCGCCCTGCCATGTATCATCATACTGATCAGATACACAGATCCCAGCGCTGCAGTGATGACAATGCCGCTGCCCCGATGGTATCCGGTTTCGGCATTTACGCTGTACAGGTTGCCCAGCCACAGGTTTGCGGTGTACATGATCAGTATGATGATACATGGCAGGGCGATGAGCAGCTTTTTCCAAAGTGCTTTTATCTTGAACCAGGTGTGGGACACGGAATAAAAAAAGTAAATGTAGAGCATGGTGAGGGAATACCTGAAGATGAAATATCCGTAATTCCACAGGAATACCCATGTCACCTTCCACTGTTCCAGCGGATAGGACCAGATCACCACGTAGTTTAAGAAGTCACAGGTCGCTGCAACGAGGGAAAAAATAATGATGGCCAACAGCAGCTTGTTGGATCTGCCCTTTGTAAGCCTTCGCGAGATGGTGGCAACGATCAGGATAACATAGATCGGCAGTGAAGCTATTTCATACGAAACAATATGATCTATCATATGTGCCTGCCACCTCAACCCGGAAAGAGCCACTTCAGAAGTATTATGACACACCGCAGTATAAAAGTAAATGATTATAAGAAAGATGGGAGCGCAGAGGATTGCATCAATTGCCGGAAAATGGTATACTAAGCCATCCGTTGAAAGCCGAAAACCGTGATCCGCCGGGGGACAGACAGAGGAGCTGAAAAACCTGCATCGAAATCATCGGGCGTATGGAGTAAGAAAACAGGGCGTGTATAACATATACTTTGAGACAGCAGCTACCGGCTTCATGGCGGTGCTGCTGCTTTATCTCTATGTCGAATATCCGAACGCATCGGAGAGTAATCTGCGCTACAGACACTGGGTGGCGTGGATCCTCGTGTGCGAGATTGTGGACGTGATCGCTTCGCGGATGACGGATTATGGGCATATGATACCGCCCATGGTGAATATCGTTGCCAGCACGGTATACTTTCTTGTCTCTGCATTCTGCTTCTTAAGCCTGGCAAAATATCTGCATTCTCTGGTAAAAGGAAGGCTGTCCGATATCTACATGCGGTTTCTGGACCGCCTGATCATCTTATACGTCATTTTCATGATCATCAATATCTTCACGGGATGGATGTTCACCTACGACGCCGCGGGCACGTATGTTCACGGACCGCTGTATTTTATGATTTTTATTCTGCAAATCATTGTGAACACCATGTCGATCATCCTGCTTTTTTCCAATCGCAAAAAACTGGAAAAAAGGCAGCTTGCGGCCATCTGGCTGTTCATGCTCATCATCATCGCGGGCTTTGTGCTGCAGGTGGTTCTGTTCCCCAAGACACTGCTGGTGTTCTACATGTTTTCCATCGCGGCAATGACGGTGTTGTTTGTTATCGAGACGCCGGACTATATTAAACTCGCCGAAGCGCTGAAAGAGGTTGAAAAACAGCGGCAGAGGGCGGATGTGGCAAATCAGGCAAAGAGCAATTTTCTGGCAAACATGTCCCATGAAATCCGCACGCCGATGAACGCCATCATCGGTCTTGATGAGATGATTCTGCGCGAAACGAAAGATCAGAGAGTCAGGAAGTTTGCGCTGGATATTAGAAGTGCGGGGAATACACTTCTCTCGATCATCAATGATATCCTTGACCTCTCCAGGATCGAATCCGGTCGGATGGATCTGGTGCCGGTCGAATATGACTTTGCTTCCGTTCTGAATGACATTGTGAACATGACGATGAAAAAAGCACAGGAAAAGGGATTGAACTATGAACTGTCTGTGGACAGGAACATTCCTTCCGTTCTGTTCGGCGACGAGATCAGGATCAGACAGGTGATCCTGAATATCACGAACAATGCCATTAAGTATACGGAAAAGGGAAGTGTAAAAATCTCGGTATCCTTTGACAAGGAAGAGAAAACGCTGATCTGCAGCGTCTCGGACACTGGTATGGGGATTAAGACGGAGGATATGGACAAGCTGTTTTCCTCTTTTCAACGTCTGGATGAGACCAAAAACCGGAATATCGAGGGGACGGGTCTGGGACTCAATATCACAAGGCAGCTGACGGAGATGATGGGCGGCGGCATTGTTGTGGAGAGCACCTACGGCGAGGGATCAACCTTTACCGCAAGAATGCTGCAGGAGGTCGTCGACGACACCCCGATCGGGGATTACGAGAAACATCTGGCGGAGACCCAGGCAGGAAACGAGGAATTCAGGCCGCAGCTGGTCGCACCGGACGCAAGGATCCTGATCGTTGACGACAACGAAATGAATCTTGAAGTCATTACGGAACTGATGAATGAAACGAGAATGAAGATCAAAACCGCACTTTCCGGACAGGAATGCATCGATCTTCTGGAACGTGCGGCCTATGATGTGGTTCTTCTGGATCAGATGATGCCGGGAATGTCCGGCACGCAGACGCTCCACGTCATCAAAGAAAGGCACCTTGCGGACGATACGCCGATCGTCGTGCTTACCGCCGATGCCATTGTGGGTGCCAGAGATTCCTATGTCAGAGAAGGTTTCACGGATTACCTCTCCAAACCGGTGCTTTATCCGGAGCTGGAGGCGCTGCTGTACAAATACATTCCCCCCGAAAAGATCCTTGATCCGAAGGAGGCGGAAGCGAGCAGAGAATCACCTTCAGAAGAGCAGGCCGACGCTGTACGGCCGGTAGTCCTGGTCATCAGTGATTCTTCGGAACGGCTCAATGAAGCAAAAGGTCTGATAACCGGACGGTATAAGGGCGTCTTTGTGAAGGATGAGGAGCACGCGAAGCGCTATATGGAGAAGCATGAGGTCGCATTTGTTGTCAGAGATGCAGGAACCCCCGGGGGATAAGGATATGGAACACAAATCGAAAAAAAAGACCGGAAAAAGGCGGATCGGCATGGTGGTCATGTTTGTGATCGTGGCTGTTGTCTATGCGCTTCTTCTTGAGCTCTCGCTCAATACCTGGGTCGGATGGGCGGCTTTTGCTGCTGCCATGATCCTGTTTCCTGTGTTCTACATGAGGGTTGCTGCGGAAAAAAGCCTGCTTCTTCGCCTGGGCGCATGGATCGTGTTGTTCGGTATTCTCTTTGTCGTCTACCGGATCAGCTATCCGCCGTACGCGCTTGTCCCCGCAGTCAGAGGAAAAAATCCGGAACCCACGGGCGTGGTCACCGTTGCACAGGGAGATCTTACCGGCGTCTATGATGAATCCCGCGCCGTGGAGGTATATACAGGTATTCCTTATGCGAAACCACCGGTGGGAGAACTTAGATGGAAGGAACCACAGCAGGCTGAGGGCTGGGACGGCGTGAGGGTGTGCGATCATTTTGCACCGCGGTTCATGCAGGGGGAGAATTCCACACTTTGGGATTCCCTGGTGATGCTGGTGATCTACAATCACTTTAACTGGTTCAACCCGAATGATAACTACAGGGAGACCATGAGTGAGGATGCGCTTTATGTCAATATCTGGAAGCCTGCGGGTGACGTGACGGACTGTCCGGTGCTTTTTTTCATCCATGGAGGATCCCTTCAGACCGGCACCCCGTCCTATGACCAGTACAACGGCGAAGCATATGCGAAGCGCGGGATCGTCTATGTGGACTTTGCATATCGGCTGAACATATTCGGATATTATGCGGATGAAACGCTGGCGGCGGAATCCCCCCACGACACCACCGGAAACTACGGACTTTTGGATCAGATTGCGGCGCTTCAATGGGTGCATGACAATATCGGCGCCTTCGGAGGAGATCCCGATAACATCACGATAGCCGGCGAATCTGCCGGGTCCTCCAGCGTCAATGCCCTCTGTGTCTCGCCGCTTGCAAAGGGACTGTTCAGGCGCGCGATCGGCGAAAGCAGCGGCATTGCGGTCAACCATCCGTACCACACCTTCCGACCTCTGGAGGATGCGTTGGAGATGAAACAGCAGGTATATGACATCACCGGTGTGTCGGATATCGATGCCCTTCGCGCGATTGATGCCGCGACACTCGTCAATGCCCGCGGGGCCTACAATTCCATGACGGTTGACGGGTATGCGATCCCCGAACAGCCTGCAGCAGTCTATCAGAAAGGCGAAAACAACGAGGAGGCGCTGCTGAACGGGTATAACGAAGCGGAAGCCGATGTCTTCACGATTCTCGGTACAAAGGTCACGCCGGGCAATTATGAAGACATACTGAGAGAAAAGCTGGGAGATACAGCCGCTGAGGGGCTTGCCGCGCTTTATCCGGCGGGAGACGCGCCGAAGAAGCAGTATAATACCGTGGTCGGGGCCGCCTGGTTCGCATACAGCCACCACGTATGGTCACGCTACATGGCTCGTGAGGGCAGACCGGCCTGGCTGTACAGGTTCACCAGGAGGAACCGCGGTCTGAGCACCAACCATGCCGGGGAGCTTCCGTATTTTTACGGGAATCTGCAGACGCAGCCGCAGAATTATGAAGCGTATGATTACGAGCTCTCGGAGACCATCATGGACTATATCGAGAATTTCGTCAGGTACGGAAATCCCAACGGAGACGGACTGCCCGTATGGCAGGATTTTTCGGAAGATGAGACGCTCCTGCTTGAACTGGGTGATTCCGTGGAAATGACCGTTGACCCGTATCCGGCACTTTATGAGATCCTGGACAGAGCACAGGAAGAGTGATCAAAAGTGAAAATGAACCCTGGGCATCGTTCACGGAGAGTGGATGACAGAAGGGACAAATCATGGTAAACTGTACTGGTTCATGTGATTGCATGCCGAAGGCACAAAAGGAGGAGAAGCAATGGGCAATGAGAGAAGACCGGACGATATGACGAGGATCACGACCCCCGAACTGGCGGATGCCTTTATCGAAGAGCAGATCGGAGCGCTTCGGGAGCAGATCGGCAGTAAAAAGGTGCTGCTTGCGCTCTCCGGCGGTGTGGATTCGTCTGTTGTTGCTGCGATGCTGATCCGGGCGGTCGGTGAACAGCTGACCTGCGTGCACGTGAACCACGGTCTGCTGCGCAAAGGAGAGCCTGAGCAGGTGATCGAGGTTTTCCGCAACCAGATGAAGGCCAATCTCGTCTACGTGGATGCGACGGACCGCTTTCTTGATAAACTGGCGGGCGTGACGGATCCGGAGATGAAGCGGAAGATTATCGGCGGTGAATTCATTGAGGTATTTGCCGAGGAAGCCAGAAAGCTCGACGGAATTGAATTTCTGGCGCAGGGCACGATCTGGCCGGATATCCTGGAAAGCGAAAAAGGCATCAAGGCACATCACAACGCCGGTGGTCTGCCGGAGGATATGAAATTTGAACTGGTCGAGCCTGTGAAGATCCTGTTCAAAGATGAGGTCCGCGTGGTCGGCGAGCGGCTCGGGCTTCCGAAAAACATGGTCTATCGCCAGCCCTTCCCGGGTCCGGGACTCGGTGTCCGCTGCCCCGGCGCAATCACGAGAGACCGTCTGGAAGCGGTGCGTGAATCGGATGCGATCCTGCGCGAGGAATTCGCAAAGAACGGCCTCGAGGGCAAGGTGTGGCAGTATTTCACGGTGGTACCGGACTTCAAGTCAACCGGCATCAAGGACGGAAAACGCGCCTTTGAGTGGATGGTGATCATCAGAGCGGTCAACACCTCGGATGCGATGACAGCTGGGGTGGAGGACATACCGTTTGCCCTGATGCAGCACCTCGTCCAGAGAATCACATCAGAGGTGAAAGGCGTCAACCGCGTGCTTTATGACTTCACCCCCAAGCCGACCGGGACGATAGAATATGAGTGATAACGAGCCGGGCGGCTCGAATATGCTGTAACAGGCACGAAGTGCCTGCACGGAAACCGTAAGGCACACCCGCAAGCTCGCTTGCAGGGGCGTGCCTTACGGTTTCCGTGAAAGCACCGCGAAGCGGTGTTACAGCATATGACGCAGACATCTGGCGACAACCTACAGCGAGATGGAGCGAAGCGGAATCGAGCGGAGAGGCGATTCCGCGAGGATGTACTCCGCGGAATCGAGCGGAGTTTTGTGGTAACTGTCCTCCGGCTATACCGAATAGTTCAAAACCCTCAAATGGGATATATCAAGAATAATCAACGATGCCATTGAACCGAGAATTGCGCCAACAATAGAGGTACTCACTATAGAACAGCGCACGATAATTAAGGTGTCGTTTTCCGGTCATAATAGACCATATTCCTGATATTGAGAGACAAAAAGTTTTTCAGAGTTTATAAAACAAGTCGACAAATCACAATTTGCAGTGCAGCAGGCTTTGGATGAAACGCAGATGTTGTTCGACAGTTTGATGCAGGAATACTTCGGTTAGGGGGATAATATGGTTAAAAGGAAAAACGAAATTACTCCCAGATCCTCTGCGGCAGAGTATCTGACGTTTGTTACGGCAACTGGAGAAGGCGGCGTTGAGGCTATCTATGCAGATGAGAATGTTTGGCTGACTCAGAAAATGATGGGTGTTTTATATGACGTTGGAACAAACACAATCAATTATCATCTACAGAAGTTATATGAGGATGGGGAGATACACGAGAATTCAGTTATTCGAAAATTTCGAATAACTGCCACGGACGGAAAAAAATACAACGCACTTCATTATAACTTAAAGGCTATCATTGCTGTCGGAAACAGAGTGGACTCTCCGAAAGCGGTACAGTTTCGGAAGTGGGCGAATACCATAATTGAAGAGTACACCATCAAGGGCTATGCAATGGATGACGCGCGGCTGAAAAAAGGCGGGAGTATTCTTACAAAAGAGTATTTCGATCAGTTGCTGGAACGCATACGGGAGATAAGACTTTCGGAACGAAAGTTTTATCAAAAGATAACAGACATCTATGCTACTTCAGTTGATTATGATCCTTCGGCAAAAGAAACAAAGCGTTTTTTTGCTGCAGTGCAGAATAAGATTCATTATGCAGTTCATGGGCAGACTGCGGCAGAGGTTATATACGATCGGGCGGATGCTAATAAGACGCACATGGGGCTTACCGCATGGGAAGGTTCGCCTGAGAGCAAAATCCATAAATACGATGTTATTGTTGCAAAGAATTATCTTACCGAAGATGAACTGAATATTTTGGCAAGAATAGTGACTGCATACCTCGATTTTGCTGAAGGTATGGCGTTGAGGAACATTCCCATGACGATGGCGGATTGGGAAGTTCGTCTGGACGGTTTTCTGACACTCATGGATCATGAAGTATTAAAAGATAATGGCAAGATAAGCGCTGAGCAGGCCAGACTCCATGCAGAGACAGAATTTGAAAAATACAGAATAGTCCAGGACAGGCTGTATCAGAGCGATTTTGACAGGTTTCTGGAATTGGAAAACTCTGTAAAGGATAATATTGAGTCATAAGAAAATATCATGCCTGACATTTATTACATAATCGGAACAGCCTATGCGGGCAAATCCACGATGGTGAAACTCCTTGCTGAAAAACATGATGGTATCGCCTGTGGGGAAAACTATCATGATCAATTGGTGGATGAACGCCTTGATAAAAAAGAGTTTCCCTGCCTCTGCTATACCAGGGACCTTCAGGATTGGCGTGCGTTTATCCGGAAAACACCGGAGGAATATGCTTCCTGGATAGATGGCGTCGCCAGAGAGTGCGAGATTCTGGAGCTTCGGATTCTGGAAGAACTGAAGAAACAAGGACGCAGGATCTTTGTAGATACCAACATCTCAATAGAAACGCTTAAGAGGATATCTGATACAGATCATGTTCTTGTGATGCTGTCTGATCAGATGGTTTCCGTTAACAGGTTTTTTGAGCGGCCGGACAGAGAGAAACAGTTTCTCTATCAGCTTCTGATGCAGGAACCGGATCCCGATGCGGCGATGGCCGGCTTCAGAGAGATGCTTATGCGGGTTAATTCCAAAGAAGCCTATGACAGATTCCTTCATTCCGGATTCAGGGTATTGCTGCGGGATGATCACAGAACCGTCGAAGAAACACTGGAAATCGCAGAGAAAATGTTGAGGTTAGAAGGATGAACAGATTGGCAGAAACAGATCGATTGATCTTTGCTGAAATGACGATGGACATGGCGATGGAAGGCGTGAGGAGGTAAGGCTGTGAAGAAATACTCATCACAGCTGATGGGCTGTGTCATTTTGATTGCGGTCCTGACCCTCATACTCATCATATCAGGAACCGGCCGGTTTTCCGATTCCGGCAGGGGCGGCTTTTTTCAGATCACCATGATCGATGTCGGAAAGGGAGACTGCATTCTGGTTCAGACCGGGACGGCTGCCCATCCGTACAATGTTCTGATTGACACCGGCTATAAGGAAACCGCGCAGGAGGTGCTCCATTACCTGAAGGATCACGGCGTAAACAACCTGGATGCGATGATTATCTCCCATTTTCACATTGACCACACAGGTGGCGCGGCGGCGATTCTCTCGGATCCCGAACTGTCGATTACGAAAGTCTATATGCCGGACTATGACGGCACCCGCGAGGTATATAAGGACATGATGGATGTGCTGACGAAGGAAGACAGTACCATTCCCTATGAAAGACTGACAGCCAATACCGATCTTTCCATCGGCGACGCGGTGATCCGGCTTTATCCCAGCACGATTGAATTTGACGGGGATAATGACAACGATTTGTCCATGGCGGCGCTTTGGGAATATGACGGGCACAGTGTGCTCTTTGCCGGTGATCTGGAGGAGGAGGGAATCCGGCTGTTTCTGGAGGGAAATGACATCCCGCCGGTTGACATTCTGAAGCTGCCGCACCACGGCACGGAGGAAAAGAACACGCCAGAACTCCTGGATAAGCTGAAGGAAGGCGGGCTCGCGGTCATCACCGATGGTCAGGAGAAAAGAGCATACGGCACTCTGATACGCCGGCTGGATGAGGAGGGATATACATGCATCTCCATGGCGGAAGCAGGCACAACGACGATTACGTATGACGCAGCCGCACAGGAGTATCGCACGCAAAAGACCGGGGAGCAGGAAATGCTTACGAATGGGGATTGGGCCTATGTGCTGACGCAGGACAATCAGGCCGCCATCACGGATTATTCCGGAAGCGGCTTATCCGTGGAGGTTCCTTCTGAAATCGACGGCTATCCGGTGAAGGCCATCGGAGATTCCGCTTTTTACAACAAGGATATCACGGGGATCGCCGTCCCTGCCGGGGTGACAGAGATCGGTGCTTCCGCCTTTTCCTGGTGTACGGATCTGACGGACATCAGTATTCCCGATAGCGTCGAGCGCGTCGGTGCCGCGGCTTTCATGTGGGACACAAAGCTGGACAATGTGGAGATTCCGGACAGTGTGCAGGAGATCGGAAAGTCGGCTTTTGAAAGCTGCTCGAATCTGAAGAATATCCACCTGTCGCAGTCGATGACAGAAATCGCGCCCTCCCTGTTTGAACGGTGTGACGGCCTTGAACAGATCGAACTTCCTGAAGGCCTGCAGGTCATCGGATACGAGTCTTTCAAACGCTGTACCGCCCTGAAAAGCGTACAAATGCAGAAGGGCTTGATTCGGATCGATGAAGGGGCCTTCAAGCGCTGCGAGAGCCTCGAGCGCATCGAGATTCCGGACGGTGTTGTCATCGTCGATGCCTCTGCCTTCGAAAACTGCAAATCCCTGAAAAACGTGACCCTTCCGGTCAGCGTGACGGAACTTGGAAAAGAGGCTTTCCGAAAATGCAAGGAGCTGACGGATATTCAGTATGCCGGAACGGAAGAGGAGTGGGATGCTGTGAATAAAGGGAAGAGATGGGATGAAGGAACGCCGGATGATCTACAGGTTCATTTTCCTGATTGACCGTTCCGCATTGACGATTCCGTCGAGGGTGACACCGTAGTGGCGAAACAGTTTTCGGATGTATTTCTCCGGGCGGGAGGATTCCATGCAGAATTCGTCGTCGGGATTCGGATGCAGACTGCTGCAGGGAAGAGATTTGACAAACCGTCTTTCAAAACCGGAAGCCTTTATCGGAACAAATAATCCTCTGGTTTTTTCCAGCTCGTAATCAGCGCGGGCCGCAATGATGACCCGCGCAGTACGGCGGCGGTCTGGTCAGGGAACAGAGCGCTCCAGGAGACTTTGCAGATCCGATACATCCAGCACCGTGGTATCACCGGACGTCACATGCAGGATGGTGATGTCCATATCATTTCCTGCGGAGACGTCCGCACCGGTTTCATCCGGGCTGTCATCCGACATCAGCCAGTCGTCGTCAAAATCGCCCCAGATGATGTTATTGGGATCAAAATCGTCATCAAATTCGGCCCAGTCGACGTCATCCTCCCCGTCGGCGTCCTCGTCGGAGATCTGCCACCCCTGATTCGTGTAGTTGAAGTAGAGGGATTTCTCGTTTTCGTGATCAACGACGGTGAGACCCAGCCGGTAATCGCCCTCCGGCAGCGCTGCGGCGACCACTTTTGTCTCTGCGGCGGGCCAGGTTGCGTACGGCTTGAAATCGGTGGTGTTTGCGTCGATGAAGTAGGCGAGCACATCATATTTGCTCAGCTTTTCCATGTCCGGGAACTGGAAGGACACAATCCCGAGCCCATCCGCGGGCGGGTCGGGCTGCTCGTGACTCAGAATGCCCGTCTCCTTTACCGCTTTTTCTATGACCTCGGCATAGTTTTCATGGCCGAAGGTCCGCATCACCCAGGGCAGAATCTGACCAAGCTGTTCATAGTCGGTTCTCGGGGTCATCGCATCAGAGACATTCATCCAGTAATAGAACTGGTCCACGGGCTCCATGCCCGCCTCGTACAGCCGGTAGGAAATGAGGTTGAGCAGGGAGGAATTCATGTGCACCCCGCCGTTGTCGTTCATTTCCGTGATCTCTGCGGCTGCCGGCACGTAGAATTTATCCCAGACAAATGCGGGCTGTCTTCCCCTGTGGGGATCTCCCATGTAGCGTTCTGATCCGTCCTGCAGGGCTTCACCCTCCACAAAGGCCACATCCTGATCGTCCGTCATCATGGCACACAGATTTCCGAGGATATCGCTCATCCCCTCGTTGATCGCACCGTAGTCATTCATGTAGAGACAGCCGGTCATGGTGGTGTTTGTGAAACAATGAGTAAATTCATGCCCTACGATATCGGTGGATTCTCCGAAGCGGGCGGTCGTGTCGAACGCAAAAACCTGGAAGCCGTCCATGGTGCCACCGGTGTAGCATGCATTATTCATGGGATTGCCGGATTCATCCACCCAGTTCATGAGGAGCAGGGAAGGCGTCTTTTTTCCGTCCGGCCCTTCCCATGCGGTATCGGCATAGACATCATAGACCTGAATATAGTGATAGTAGGTGATCGCGGCCTCGTCGTCCCATTTTCCGTTTTTGGCTGTACAGGGGGTGAGCGTGTCGTCGTAGGTGAAGGCCTTATAGTCCGCGCAGAGAATTTTCCTTTCCATGTCTCCGAGGATCTGTGCGCCTGTCTCCGGATCCTTCATGATGGGAATCTCGATTTGAAGCGGATCGCCGGAAAGGGTTTTCACGGTTCCGCTCCAGGTGTCGCTTTCCATCTTGTCAAAGGCGAAGGTGGCGACGCTTCCCAGAAGCGCTTCGTTGCTCCCCGGAGCGGACACCGGCATGCCGTACAGATAGTCGCCCTGATTGTCCACATAATGAGCCATGTAGGCCGTGTCGCTGTGTTTGGTCACATTGTTGGTGTAGACCACCCAGGCGTAGTAGTAGTTGTCGCTTCCGTCCTCCGCGGGGAGGAGAGTCTGCTCCGTGGCGCCCTTTTCGATCCGGATATTCTTCTTTCCGTAAGTCTCCGTGACCACCTTTTCGGCCTGCTTTTCGTCAATCAGCCAGGTGTCGGGACTTGGAGCCGCGAGATTCGGCACAATACAGCTGACGAGCCCCATCGCGTGCTCATCCTTGTCGGCAAGGAGCTTCACTGCCGCACCGTGAACCGATAGATCCCCCACCTCCTGCCGGAAGGAATAGATGGTCACGCCGTCTGCCGTCGGCTGGACTCCGTCCGGGACCAGCTCAGTGGTCTCATCTCCGCCGATCCGGTCCAGCACCGTGTAGATTGCCTTCAGCGCATCCTCCGGATCCTTGATTTCTCCGTTATAAAATGCTTCACCGATGAAAGAGGTGACGGCGCCTTCGCCTGTGGCGGCTTTTTTCGTCGTTTCTTCCGATAAAGCGGATTCCTTCGGCGCTTCCTCTCCGGTCGTGTCCGCTTCTTCTTCCGCCTCGATTTCCGTCCCGTCCTCCTGATCTTCGATTTCGTATTCCTCCTCGTAGAGATCCTCGTCGTCATACGGATCGCTCTTCCCGCAGCCTGTGCCTATTCCTGCGAGCATCGAAAGCACCAGTATACAGGACAGTATCCTTTTTCCGGTCATCATTCCCCCATTCATTCCCCCAATTCTCCTTTCGCTGGCCGCCTAAGGTGACGTGATCCGCTCAGGGCCGATCACGTTATGAAGACGCAACCATTATACCGCGAATCGAACACGGATACAATTCGGCAAGACAGTGGCTTCCGGGTTGCGTTAGCTTTGGGATGATGCTATAATGACGTGTATGAATCTGGACCTGATAAGCGGGGTGACATCATGGCGACTTTTCTTATTGGAATACTGATTCTTATTCTTGGAGGCGTGGCGTACGGAAAACTCTGCCAGAAGGCCTTCGGACCGGACGACCGCAGGACGCCGGCATACACAAGAGAGGACGGGGTCGATTATGTGCCGATGCCGAGATGGAAAAATGCGTTGATCAACCTCCTCAATATCGCAGGTACCGGACCGATTCTCGGACCGGTTCAGGGGATCCTTTTCGGTCCGGTCGCTTTTCTCACGATTCCCATCGGCTGCGTCATCGGGGGCGCGGTGCATGACTATTTCTGCGGTATGGTCTCCGTCAGGGAGGGCGGAATCCAGATGCCGGAGCTGGTGCGTCGGAATGCGGGCGCCGTCATTCATAAGGTGTATACTGTTTTTGTCTGCCTGGTGCTGTTCCTGGTCGGGATCGTGTTTATCTACACGCCGGGTGATATAGCGGCGACACAGGTATTCGGCTTTGGCGGTACGGCGGGAGAGCCGTCCACCTGGATCATCTACGCCGCAATCTTCATTTACTATCTGATCGCCACCCTCTTTCCCATTGATAAAATCATCGGCAGGGTGTATCCGGTCTTTGGCGCGATTCTGCTGCTTTCTGCGGTTGGCGTATTCGTCATGCTGTTTATCGGCGGATATCCCCTTCTCAATGTCTGGGAGCCCTGGATGCTCAACGGCTTTGACTTTGGAGCGTATTTTAAGAGCGAGCAGTTCATCCCGGCCTTCTTTGTGACGGTCGCCTGCGGAATCCTTTCCGGCTTTCATTCCACGCAGATCACACTGGTGTCTCGGACGATGCAGCATGAGAAGGAGGGGCGGCTCACCTTCTACAACATGATGATCGCGGAGGGCTTCATCGCGATGGTGTGGGCGGCCGGAACCATGGCAATGATCGGCATCGGCGCGGAGCGTAATGGAATCACCATGCAGATGACCGAAAGCGGCTGGAGCTATTTTGCCATGGTGCAGGGGGCTCTGCAGAAGATCTCCGCCACCAGCGTGGTGGGCGTGGTCTGCAGGAGCATGCTCGGCTCTGTCGGCGGGATCATTGCTATCATCGGCGTGATCATTTTGCCGGTGACCTCGGGTGATACGGCGCTGCGTTCTCTGCGCCTGATTCTTGCGGATGCTCTGCATGTCAGGCAGGATCAGGGAATGAAGCGGATCCTGCTCTCCCTGCCGGTGTTTGCCGCGGCATTTGTGGTGCTGATCTGGGCAAAGGTGAATCCCAACGGATTCAACATCATCTGGCGGTATTTCGGGTGGTCCAACCAAACGCTGGCGGTTTTTGCGCTGTCTTCTGTGCTGATCTGGCTCATGCAAAACGGACGGAAACGCTACCTGTGGATTCCGCTGATTCCGCTCCTGTTTTATGCGTTCATCACCTGCGCGTATATCATGACGGCAAAGATCGGCCTGTCGCTGCCGTACGGTCTGTCAATGGCAATCGGCGCAGTTTTTGCTGCCGCAGTCACCGCGGCGGCTATCTGGAAGGGGAATCAAAAAACCAGTTAAGAGTTGTTTCCCGTGGAGATCCGTTTGATCCATTTGCCGCTTTGCAGGCGCCATACGCACCAGACGGTCTTCACGATCTGATCGGATTTGAGAAAGATGTAGATCCAGAATGCGGACAGGTGAAGGACAAAGCCTGCCAGCAGTCCAAGCGGAAGGGAGAGCACCCATAGGAAGACATTGTCCGCAAGCATCAGCATCCGGGTGTCTCCGCCTCCGCGCAGAACGCCCTTGGTCATGATGCTGTTGGTTGCCTGGAAGACAATGATGATACTGATCGCTTCCATAAGTTCGATGGCTGTTTTCCGGGTGTCCGCGCTGACATTCAGGTAAGCGCCCACCATGGGACCGGAAATCAGGGTGATAAAGACGGCGGACAGTGTGCCGAGCGCGAGCCCCAGGCCGAGGAACAGCCAGCCCTGATCCATGGCCGCTTCCCTTTTTCCTGTTCCAAGAGTCTGCCCTGTGACGATGGCACCTGCCTGGCTGACGCCCTGAATGACGACGGTGCTCAGCTGCTGGGTGACGCTTGTGATGGCGTTGGCGGCCACGAACACGGCGCCCAGATGACCGATGACCATGGCGACGGAATTGTTGCCGAGGGCCAGAATGCCGTCGCTGATCAGAACCGGAATGCTGATCCGGATGTACTCCCGCAGAAGGGAGCCGGTTTTGATCAACAGATCTGCCGGCCGGAAACAGATCCTTTCATCCCGAAGGAACAGATAGCCCAGGATGAGGAGCGTCTCGAATATGCGGGCAAAGAGCGTTCCGAGTGCCGCACCGGCGACGCCCATCCGGGGCAGGCCGAGCTTTCCGAAAATCAGCACATAGTTGGAAAAAAGATTGACAAAAAAGGCCCCGAAGGATACGAACAGCGGAAGCCGGACCTGTCCCACGCTGCGCAGGGCAATGGTGGTTGTGAGGGACAGACCGAGGAAGAAGCAGGTCGCGACAGAATAGTCGAAATAGGTGATCCCTGCCCGGATGATACCCGGATCATCGGTGTACATCCGCATGAGTGTGCCGGGTATGATGAGCATGGCAGCAGCAAACAGGGAGGCCAGAAAGAGCGTGAGGCGAAGCATCAGGCAGACGGTCTGTTTCAGCGCCGTTTCAGCAGCGCTTTTTGACGTCTCCGAAAGCTTCATGCCCCAGTAGCGGGACACCAGGACGGAGGCGCCCATGCCGAGCCCCATGCAGAAGATCTGGTAGATACTGATAAAGGAATTGGCCAGAGAGACCGCTGACAGCGCGGTTTCCCCCAGTGATCCGACCATGATGGTATCGAGCATGTTGACACCGATGGTCAACAGGCTCTGCAGCGCGATCGGAATGGCGAGGGTGAATACCTTTCCGTAAAAGGAACGGTCTTTTTTGTACAGTCGACGAATGATCATGACGTTTCTTCTCTGTTCCATCATGTGATGTGAATTGACATTTTGTCCTTATTATACGAATGAATAATAAAAAACGCCAGCAGGATGTGCTATAATGGGTATGTTTGCGGATTTGCATGAAAAAGGCGTGTTATTCCGGCAGTATGCACCGTGTATAGGAATAAGCGGATCTGCACAGTACAGATTTGTCTTTGATGGAACCCGGTAAGGGGATAAGGAGGGGACTATGCCAGGTCAGGGACAGAAAGACGATTTTGATGCATTTAAGGAATGGCTCTACCGTACAGACGACCTTGAAACACTTTTGCGCTATCAGAGGGAGCAGGTATGGGAAAAACGATCGATCAGGCCCGAGGAGTTGTACCTTCTCGATAACTGGATCGCCACCATGCAATATGGTATACCGGGCTGTCGACTCCCTATAAGCATACAGAATACCGGCAATCTGGATCAGCTGTTGAACTACCAGGAAGATTTCGGGGGAGAACTGATCGAGCGCGATCAGCGAATCCTTTCTGACAGGATCAAACTGCTGATGAGTCTGGATGAGATTTCGGCCGAAATCAATAAGGAACATAAAGCACCCGGACTCCCGAGATCGTCAGGTGCTCTGCCGGATATGGTGGTGACTCCCGGGGGCAGCGTCTCCCTGCGGGATTACCGGTTTCCAAGAGAAAAGGAGATGTTTGACGGCAGCCGGCTGGGAGGCTTTGCACAGATGCTCTTCAGCCGGGGAGTCAGGCTTTCGCCGGAACTGGCCTCTACCATCCGTTTTTTCCGTCCCGCAATGACCGAGAAGGAAGCAGATGATCTCGATCCCGCCGCTGCCGCCATGTACAATCGGGAGACGGCAGGATCCCCGTATGAGATGGGAGATCTGGTCCTTCGGACACTTCCCAACACGGCTGTGCGGGAGGTTCGCATGGATATGAGGCAAAGCGATCCTTATGCGGTCAGAGATCAGCTGGCCGACCGCATAAAGGACGTGCTGCAGTTCGACCGCTGCCCCGCGTGTCTGACGGTCAACGGCCGAACCTACACGATCATGGGAATCGACGGCGATCGGCTGGATTATGCCACAGAAAGAGGACGGGAGCCGGTCTCGCTTACCTCGCTGGTAGAAGAGGCCAGGGCAGCCGGTCAGATCAGCTTAAGCTGGTTCACGAATCTCGCGCTTTCCAGGGACGATCCCGCTATGCTGCACGGTCTGCCGCAGGGAACGATCGTCGTGGGGGAAGACGGCACCCTCCGATATGGCAGCGAGGAGATAGAGAGGGCCTCCGCCAGGTATCTTGATCCTGCGCAGAAGAACGGGCTGGTGGCCTGCCGCTTGTTTACACGTGGCGAGGGAATCACGGGGACAGACAGGACGTATCTGCCCAGACAGGTTGATAGGGCCTACCTGCTCCGACTGGCTGAAGCCCGCAGTGCGCGAAATGAGGAGGTGATGAAGCAGAGAGACGTCCATTTCCGTTACAATGAGTCTTTGATGCCTGAAGCACCCGCCATCTCCGACGCGTCAGTCGTTGGGTCTGCACCGCCGGCTCCTGCCGCAGTATCAGGCGCGCCAGTCGACGGATCTGCAGCGCCGTTGCCTGCCGAAGCAGTAACAGGATCCGCGCCGCCGCTGCCCGCCGCGGGATCTGACGCGGCAGTCGATGGATCCGCATTGCCGTTGCCTCCCGAAGCAGAAACAGGGTCTGCACCGCCGCTGCCTGCCTCAGAATCCGGCGCAGCGGGAACGGGCTCCGCGGCATCGGCCGCACCGACGGCGGCTCCCGCGGGATCCGGCGCAACACGGACACGATCCACGCGAACAGGCGCAGCAGCGCAGATGCCGCTGCCCAGACCGGTTGTGCCTGTGAAAGCCGACAGTTCAGGCCGGAGCGGGGATTTGATGGCCGAGATGATCGCAGACGGCCGGTTCAGAATCACAAAGAAGAGTCTGCTGGATACCTTTTTCGGTTTGCCCAAAAGTCTTCTCACAGACAGGGGAGAATTGGCGCCCCTGGATGTTCAGGAGAGAGGGAAGGTAAAACTGGATGCCGGGCAGCAGGAAATGGCCGAACGGCTGCGGGCTCTGATGAGAAGCAGACAGATGAGCACGCAGTGGTTTCGGGATGGCCTGAGCGGCGTACGTATGCTGATAGCGCTGCAGTATATGAAGGAGCATCCGGACAAATCCTATGTCCAGGTGATGGATGCCTCCGACGATGTCCCCGGAAAACGCGCTGCAGCAGAAAAAGTGATCTCCGCCATGGAACGACAGGCCGGAATCTCATGGGTGCAGAGAACCGATGGAAAGGGCGACGGAAAGATGTTGAAAGGCGTCAAACCGCAGGATGATGCGATGTCGCCCCTGATTGCGGATGCCATGCGGACCCTGTCACAACTCAACACCCGGGATCTTGCCATGCAGTGTCTGGGTCAAACTGGCCAATCCACGGCGGATCAGGCCAGAGCCATTTTTTCTGATCCGAATAAACACAGGAATGTTCGTGAGGCTCTGGCGGCGCTCTCGGACTTTTATCGAAGAGGATACGCTGCGTTGACTGCGTGTCCCGTCAATATAAGAGCTGCTGCTGATAAATCTCTGTCGGAGGAAGAAAAGGATGCCTGGGCGCACTTGTCGCGAAACGTGAATGCGCTCCTTCCGGAAGAGAACCTGCACAAACTGGATAAAGGAAGCTCGACGGCGCCCGTGTTTGCCAGTACTGTTTCTTCATGTTTTCTGCTTTCGGGGGTGGTGCGTGACAGGCTTGCGGAAAAAGGAAGCCTGCCGGATCTGGCTGAGGATTTCAGAGATCTGATGAAGACGATTGAGCGTCAGGATGGCTGGAAAGACCGTGTGCTCGGGATGGCCGGAGATTCGGACAAAGATATTCTTCGAAGCCCCAAGTGCCGGAAACTGCTGCAGGACGGACTGCCGGATGATGTGAAGCGCTGGTTTTCTGGTGTCGTAACGGCCCACGAGAGGATACCACACTCGCGCACTGCTGAAGTCCGGGCATTGCTGGCAAAGGCAAAGACAGATACTCAGATCGAGGCGATCGCGAGGGCCTTGAGGCAGGCGGCGCCGGATATCGTGCCGGAAGATCAGATAAACAGCATCTGTTATGAAATTCGACAGAATAAATCCTTCACAGAAGCCGAGTTTGTGCAGCCCGATTATAAGGCGTCGCGGGGCGACACGCGGGAAAGAGCGCTCACCTTTGCGGTTTCCGGAAGAAATCAGGGGTCTTCCGTTGATTTCCTTCATCCCGAAGTACTCGCAGAGATGAAGGGACGGCTGGAGGATTTCTGCAATATGATTGATGCAAAACCCGCGCAGACCCATTCCGGGTTTGACAAGGCCTTTTATCGGCAATACCATGTTGAACTTTTCAGAACTAAGCCAGGATTGCGGGAGGCATTGGATCAGTCGGACAAGGCGATAGAAGCGCTTGATGGAATCACGCTTGACCGGGTGCAGACGATGGAGGATCTCTATGCGCGCATGCGGGCTGAACAGAGCATCTGGCATAGGGATTCGGCGGAGTATAAGGCCATGTACCGGGCGGTGACGGCGATTCATGAGCGGGCGCAAAAGGGGTACAACGCGCAGGACACCACGGAACAGCTGGAGATGGCAAAGCTGTTTGCTGATGCCTATGAGGCGGCGCAGGTCTATGCCAAAAAGGAGGTGGCCGGCAAGAAGAAATTCTGGCAGCGCGGTCTGGACCGGAAAAACTTCACACTGCAGATCCTCGAGACCACCGCGCAGTACAGGAACGGGCAAAGTACCTGGCATTTTCCGGATGATTTTGACTATCGGCTGGACACGTCACAGAATCCGGATATGGCAAAGCAGAACGGGCTGGATCATCTGCTTCAGCAGAACCGGCGCAGAACCGCCGCCTGCCGCGTGCATACTGTCACATCCTCTCCCGTGCCGTCGCCTGCAGCTCCTGCCGCCGTGCCCGCACAGCCGCAGAGATCAGATGATCAGCTGACGGAGCCTGAGAAGATCATGCGTGCGATGGAGCGGCGTGACGCGAATTACCGCGCGCTGATCGAGCGACATCTGGATCCGCAAAGACTGGGGGAGCTGAAAAAACCGGATACCCATGAGGTGAAAGCCTTTGCGGGTGAAACGGGCCTGTCTCTCGATTTTTCGGATACCGCTGCACACACCGGCTTTTATGCCTGGCTGCTGGCGGCGAAGGATTATTCCGCGGATAAGCTGCTGGCCATGGGGGACAGTAATGGTTCCGAAGCGAGAGTCTTTTTCGATGAATACCAGACCGAAATGAGAAAGCGGCTGGCGGGGAAGGATGCGACGGAGCGCGCGCAGCTTCTGGGTGCACTGCACAGAAGGGCGCTGGAAAAGCTGGCAGATTACCGCTATCCCGATGAGGAGGTCAACACCGCCGCCGATGCGCTGCGGGCGCAGGAGAAAGCGGCTCTGATTCATCATATGCAGGAGGATATGAAGCGGGAAGCCGACCGGGTGACGAGGAGTGACAGCCCGGATCTCCGTATGGCATATATGGAGGGAGCCGGCGGCGAACCGGCCATGAGGGAAGTCTCTCGGCAGGTCTCTGCCTCCACGACCCTGTGCAGGCAGGCCTTTGCGCTGGATGAAAAGGCCCGCGAGCGCGAATACGCGGAGAGACTGTATCTCTTTAAGACGCACTGGGGTGCGCTGCGCGGCAAGAAGCTTCGCGATTGCGCGGAGCCTGCAGAATATGCGTATCAGCAGACCTTCAGGGCACATCAGAAGCTCATGAACAGTTATCCCGAACTGTCAGGCGGTTCGGATACGCAGGCTATCGATTATCTGACCGGAAAAGCCACAGATCTTCCCGGAGAGGATGTCCTCGAGCGCCGCATCCGACGCCAGGAGACGGAGGAAAGCGCGGCTGTGGACGCCCTGATGGCGGATAGGATGGAAAGGTTGACCGACCGGGTGCTGTCGCCGATTGCAGAGGAGCTTGCGGATTTTGCAAAAGGAGGAGCGCTCACGAATGAGAAGCGCAGACAGGCCTCCGTCCTGTTCGACCGGATCTTCGGTGAGGTCTTTGATCCGGAGGCGGTGGAGAGAATGGCGGCACTTCACACGGATCCCTATGAGCACATCATCATCGACGGGCAGAGCGTGAAAAGTCTTTTCGACAAACCTGAGAACAGCAAGCTTACGGCCCTTGACAGGGAGCAGCAGATGCAGGCGGCGGTTCTGGCGGCTCTCGGCAGCAAGAACAAGGTGGTGGCTGTTTCCACGGTACCGGCGAGTCAGGGAGCGGCTGCAGGCGCAAAGGCCTGGCACCTGTCTCCGGATAAACTGGAGGTGAAGCTTCGTCAGACTCAGGATCCGGATCTGAATATGAAGCATGCCGCGCAGGATTTCCTGGAAAGCACATCCCTGGATGAGCCGGAGACCGAAGGGGAGCGTGTGCTGTCGCTGTCGACGGAGGATTTCCTCGGGCGCGTGGTGAGCAAGGAGCAGGAGCGTGCACTGCGTCAGGTCGGCAGGGATATCTTTGACTGTCTGTTCATCAACGGGCGAAGCGTCAACGAAATCTATGCCCGCAGCTACCATACGGCCGATGTTCCGGCTGACAGGGCCAGGGAGTTCAAACAGGCGCTGTTTGCCGCGGCCCGGATGGATGAAGAGAATCGGGTGACCTATCGCCCGGTGGATGAAAAGAAGGCTCAGCCGGCAAATGGTCAGAATCCGACGTTTGAACTGCTGGAGGATGGCATTTCCGTCGGCATCGGTGACGTGAAGGGGGTTAAACAGGCGGATGCACAGAAGGTCTCACAGGACGCGCGGAAAACGATGGCATGGGAAGTCTTCGTCAGGGACAGCTTCGGACACAGACAGTTTAGCATCTCGGATGTGATGGGTGAGCGCGCGGAGTACGGAGTCAGTGACCTGCGGGGAATTGACCGTGCGGTGAATTTTCAATCGGGCATTGATCCGAAAAACGCGCAGGATACCAGGCACACGGACAGGGAACGGGAACTGGTGCAGAAGATCAACGATGATTTGCACAAGTTGATCAGGGATACCGTACCGATGTCCCACTGGCCGAAGGAGGGATCCAGGATGCTGACGGGTAAGCTGACGGATGCCAAACCAGATGAATGGGATAGAGCATTCAGACCGGCTGAAAGGGAACGCTACCGGGATCTTCTGGAAAAGTTCAGGGAACTGGTGCTGGAGATGATATCCAATCCGAGAAATTCAGCGTCGACGATGCAGCATATGTGTGAAGATGTGGCGGGGGAAAGCTGGACGGCCGCAGATGCTTCCAGAGGATATCAGATGAACACCGGAACCGTGCAGGCGCTGGACGAGCTGTATCATCGGCTGAAAGCACAGCAGCCGGAGCACAGCACCCGGGAATACGCGGATATGCTGGAGGCCATGGAGATGATTCACAACGCGGCGGCGTCCTACAATCCGCAGGATGAACAGAGCGTACGGGATATGAAGATCCTGTACAGGGAAGCGCTGGAAACAGCGGACATCTGGCTCGATAAGGAGGGCTTCCGGGAGAAAATGACGGATGCGGAGATGATTCGCAGAAATGCCGCCCTGGCCGTGCTGGGCGTTGCAACCGGAAAGCAGGTTTCCGAAGCGCCAAAGGATCTGACCGTGATCGGCGCAAACGGCGAAAAGAAAAAGGCGACGAATCTGGCGGATCTGGTCAGACAGGAGCTGGAGATCACTCACGAGCTCCACGGAAAAGAGGCGCACGACGCGAGACATAAAAACAGACAGGATCGTCAGACAAGGACCGCCTCCAGAGCCACTTCCAGGTCAGGCCCCGCGGCCGGCCCCGGAGCCGGCCCCCAGGCGTCGGATCAGTAAGCAGAGTTTGAGGAATCAGACCGGAAAGATGTCCGGAAAGGAGCGGGGGACCATGAAAGTCGTGCCGGATCTGCAGGAAATGAAACGCATTGCATCGGCGGGAGACTATCGGGTGATGCCGGTCAGCACGGAATTGCTGTCGGATTTTATCACACCCATGGAGGCGCTGAGGAAGCTGAAAAAGAAATCGGCGCACAGTTTTCTGCTGGAGTCGGTCGGTGCGGATATGCGCTGGGGGCGGTATACCTTTCTTGGCTATGAGCCGAAGCTGTGTATCACCTGTACGGACGGGGAACTGCAGATCGGTGACGGGCAGATCCGGGTCGCGCATCCATCGGCCCGGATACGGGAAATCCTTGCGGAGTATAAGAGTCCGCGGCTGGATGATCTTCCGCCCTTTACCGGCGGCCTGGTCGGGTATTTTTCCTATGACTATTTCGCATACAGCGAGCCAAGCGTCAAATGTCCGGTCAAAGACACGGAGGGGTTCCAGGATGTGGATCTGATGCTCTTTGACCGGGTGATCGCTTTTGATCATGTGCGGCAGAAGATCATCCTCATCGCCAACATGAGGCTCTCCGACGGCGAAGCGGGCTACCGGAACGCCGTGGACGAGCTTGCGGAGATGGAAAAGCTGCTTGTTGCCGGCGAAAAAACGGAAGAGGCGGCCGGCCGGCTTCTGGGTGAGGTGGAGGCGCTTTTTGACAAGTCGGCCTATTGCGACATGGTGGAGCGGGCAAAACACTACATCCGGGAAGGAGATATTTTCCAGATCGTCCTGTCCAACCGGCTGAGTGCCCCTTTTGAAGGAAGCCTGTTGAACACCTACCGGGTCCTTCGAACCATCAATCCATCCCCCTACATGTTTTATTTTTCCGGGACAGATATGGAGGTGGCAGGTGCATCGCCTGAGACCCTGGTGAAACTGGAAAACGGGATCCTGCACACGTTTCCGCTGGCGGGAACCAGGCCGCGGGGGGCGGATGAGCAGGAGGACAGACGACTGGAGGAGGAACTGCTGGCGGATGAAAAGGAGCTCGCCGAGCACCACATGCTGGTGGATCTGGGCAGGAATGATCTGGGCAGGATCAGCCGTTTCGGAACCGTCCACGTGGAACGGCTCAGAGAGGTGCTGCGGTTTTCCCATGTGATGCATATCGGCTCCACGGTCCGCGGAGAAATCAGAGAGGATAAGGATGCGCTGGATGCCATTGAGGCGGTGCTTCCCGCCGGTACTCTTTCGGGAGCACCCAAGATCCGCGCGTGCCAGCTGATCGGCGAACTGGAGCGGAACAAGCGCGGTATATACGGCGGGGCCATCGGCTATATTGACTTCACCGGGAACATGGACACCTGCATCGCAATCCGGATCGCCTATAAGAAGCAGAACCGGGTGTTCGTGCGAAGCGGTGCGGGGATTGTTGCGGATTCCGTGCCGGAAAGGGAGTATGAGGAAAGCCTGAATAAAGCAAAGGCATCGCTTACGGCGCTACAGCTTGCCTGTGAGATGGCGTGACGGTTTGCGCCATGTCCGGCTGGCGCTTTTTTCGTTCCGGTAAGGCGGATGGGGGAAATCATGAATTTGCTGATTGATAACTATGACAGTTTTTCCTATAACCTGTTTCAATACGTCGGGGAGATCGATCCGGATATCCGGGTGATCCGAAATGACGAGCTGACCATCGAGGAGATCCGGGAGCTTGCCCCGAAGCATCTCATTCTCTCACCGGGACCCGGGAGACCGGAGAATGCCGGAATCATCGTGGAGGCAGCAAAAACCCTCGGCAGCGAGATCCCGACGCTGGGGGTCTGCCTGGGACATCAGGCGATCTGTATGGCCTTTGGCGGTGTGGTTACTTATGCTTCCCGCCTGATGCACGGCAAGCAGTCCATGGCGCGGCTGAACACGGAAACACCGCTTTTTGCGGGATGTACCGCAGAGACGCCGGTGGCACGTTATCACTCACTTGCCGCGCAGCGCGAGACGCTGCCGGAGGAGCTTTCGGTGATTGCAGAGACGAAGGAGGGGGAGGTGATGGCCGTCATGCACACAAGCTGGCCGGTTTTCGGCGTCCAGTTTCATCCCGAGTCCATTCTGACCCCTGAAGGAAAGAAAATGCTGCGGAATTTTCTGACTATGTAGAAAGACACGGAGAGTTGTCCTATGAAAGATGAAGCAGAAGTTGTCCTGAAACTCAGCGATCTGGATATCAGCTTCCGATCCCCCCGCGGCTTGATCCACGCGATCCGCGGAGTGGATATTACGCTGCGCAGAGGGGAGACGGTGGCGCTGGTCGGCGAATCAGGCTCCGGAAAATCAGTCACCATGCGTGCGGTGATGGGAATACTCCCCGACAATGCGGTGGTCAACAGCGGAGAGATTTTCTACACGCTTGAGACGAAGGATGGATCAAGGGAGGCGGTGAATCTTCTGAAAAGCAAAGCCACCTGGAGGGAGGAGCACATCAACGGCAGCCATATTGCCATGGTGTTTCAGGATCCCATGACGAGTCTGAATCCCACCATGCGCATCGGCAGCCAGCTGATCGGCGCCATCCGGTCCCATGAGCGGATAAGCCGGACGGAGGCGTATGCCCGGTCGCTGAAGCTTCTGACGGAGGTGGGCATCACCGCTCCGGAAGAGCGGATGGAGCAGTTTCCCCATCAGCTCTCCGGTGGAATGCGGCAGCGTGTGGTCATCGCCATCGCGCTCTCATGTAATCCGGATATCCTGATCTGTGACGAGCCGACCACCGCGCTGGATGTGACAGTGCAGGAGAAGATCCTTCGGATGATCAACCGGATTCAGGCGCAGAGGCAGCTGTCGGTGGTGTTTATCACGCATAATATGGGCGTTGTCGCCAGAGTGGCGGATTATGTGAATGTGATGTATGCCGGCAAGGTGGTGGAGTCCGGAACGATCGTGGATATTTTTTATGATCCGCGTCACCCGTACACCTGGGGTCTGTTGTCCTCCATTCCCGAGGTGGAATCGGTGGGAACGGATCTCTATTCCATTCCGGGAACACCGCCCGATCTCAGGAAGGAAATCCGCGGAGATGCCTTTGCTCCCCGAAACCGTTATGCCATGGAGATCGATTATAAGGCACAGCCGCCGATGTTTCGGATATCGGACACCCATTACGCAGCGACGTGGCTGCTGGACGAGCGGGCACCGAAGGTGGAGCGACCGCCGGAGCTTGAACAGCGTATTCGGAGACTGAAGGAGGAGGCAAAGCAGTATGCAGCAGGATAAGAAACCGCATATGCTCGAAGTGGAAGACCTCTGTATGTACTTCGGCAAGGGCATTCATCAGGTCAGGGCGGCGGAAAAGGTGAGTTTTCACATCGACAGAGGGGAGACCTACGGCCTGGTGGGGGAGTCCGGATCCGGGAAATCCACCATCGGCCGATGCGTGATCAGACTCTATGATCCGACCGCGGGAATCATTCGTTTTCAGGGACAGGATATCACGGGAAAGCTCACGCGGGACCGGGAAAAGCAGCTGCGGACGGGCATACAGATGATTTTTCAGGATCCCATGTCTTCCCTGAATCCGAGAAAAAAAGCGGAGGACATCGTGGGAGAGGGCCTGGATATTCATCACCGGTACAGCAGTCCGGCGGAGAGAAAGGAAAAGATCCTGAAGGCGCTGCACACGGTCGGGCTCTCGTCGGAGCAGGCACAGCGGTATCCGGCGCAGTTTTCCGGCGGACAGAGGCAGCGTCTGGGCATTGCCCGCGCGCTGATTATGGAGCCGTCGCTCATCATCGCCGATGAATGTATTGCGGCGCTGGATGTCTCGATTCAGGCGCAGGTGGTCAATATGCTGCGTCACATCAAGGAGGAATACAAAACCTCCTTCCTCTTCATTTCCCATGATCTTTCGATGGTGCGTTATCTGTCGGACAGAATCGGTGTGCTGCATCTGGGGTATCTGCTGGAGACGGGCACGTCGAGCGAGATTTTTACCCATCCCGTTCATCCTTACACCAGAAGCCTCCTCTCGGCCATTCCGCTGCCGAATCCTGTGGTGCAGCTCCAGTCGCCCGTGTCCTATGATAGAACGGAAGCCGGTGTGGATTATGAAAAGGGCAGCTGGCAAGACCTGGAGGGAGCCCATCGGGTGTGGTGTACGGATACGGAGCTTGAGGAGTGGACAGAGAATGAGCAGAATGTCGGAGAATAAAAGGAGAATACACATCATCGGCCCGCGCGTGCTGTCGGCGCTTGCCGCCCTGTTGCTCGCGGGAGGCACACTGGCTGGCTGCGGTGCGCGGATTCCGTCTGCGGATCCGGAGCATGAGATCAATTACTATGTGGTATACCAGCCGTCGGATCTGGATCCGCAGACGGTTTTTGATGTCGGCAATATGCCGATCGTCGGGCTCTTTAGTGAGAGTGTGATGTCCAGGAATGAAGAGGGCAGACTGATCTACGGCCTGGCGGATCGTTATGAGAAGTCGGAGGACGGCTGCCTCTACACGTTTCACATCCGTGACGATGCGCGATGGAGCGACGGGGTTCCCGTTACGGCAGCGGATTTCGTGTTCGGATGGCAAAGGGTGGTGAATCCGGATACGGCGAGCAACGCGTCCTTCCTGTTTTTAAACTGTATGAAGCTGGAGGGGGTGGAGGAGATTTTTTATCAACATGCTCCCCTGGACACCCTGGGAATCCACGCGGTGGATGACCATACCTTCACGGTGTCGCTTCTGGAACCGTGTCCGTACCTGCTGGATTTGCTGGTCAATAACGCCTTTTCACCCTGCAGGGAAGATTTTTTCTACGCCCACAAGGGCGAGTATATGAAGAAAGCCGGTGCATTCCTCAGCTGCGGAGCCTTTGTGCCGGACTATTACGAGCCGCTGGGGATGCAGCTGCACCTGTCCAAAAACCCGTATTATTACGATGCGGAGATTGTGCAGGTTTCCGGTGTCAATGTACAGGTGCTTTCGGATCAGCAGCAGCTGATCATGAGCTTTGAAAAGGGAGAGGCGGATATCATTCCGATCAGTGGAGAACAGCAGGAGGTGGCCCAGGGGGATCCGCGTCTGACGGAGATTCCCGGCGCGCTGATCTACTATGTGATTCCGAATCTGGACAACGAGATCTTCGGAAACCGGAATATCCGCAGAGCGATGGCGCTCTGTGTCAACCGCGATGAAATTGTAAACAGTCTCCTGCGGGCGGGAAACTATCCGCTCACCCGGATCATCCCGGAAGGGATCGTATTCGAAGAGGACGGCACGGATTTCGGAGGGGACCCGGATCAGTTCGCGGATTTATGCGGTTATCAGCCCGAACTCGCCAGGAGCTACTGGGAGAAAGGACTGCAGGAGCTCGGGATCACAAAGGTGACGGCGGAGTTTCTCACGAGTTCCGAAAGCAACACCTTTATGGATATTCTGAAAAAAGAGTGGGAAAAGAATTTACCGGGTTTTTCGATGAAATACCGCGTGGTGCCGCCAAAGGCATACAACCAGGAGTTGCATGACGGGCACTTCGATCTTGCCCTGACCGGATGGAGCGCGGATTATGCGGATCCAACGGCCTATCTGGCACTCTTTACGCCGGATAACTATGCGAATGTCGGCCATTACAACAGTCCGGCATTTAACAAAGTCTTTGCCGAGAGCGCTGCGGTTCCGCTGGCGCTTGATCCGCAGGCAAGGATGGAAAAACTGCACGAGGCGGAGCGCATTCTGATGGAGGAAATGGCGGTCATCCCGGCGGTGACGGTCGGAGAGGCACGCATGGTTTCCGACCGGGTGAAGGGCGTGTACATGGGAGCCCTTGTGCCGCATGTGAATTTCAAGTACGCGGTGAAGGAGGCAAAATGAGAAAATACATTCTGAAAAGACTGCTCATATCCGCGGCGACCCTGTTTGTGATGCTTGTGATTCTGTTTCTGCTGCTGGAGCTGATGCCGGGATCGCCGTTCAACGATGTCAAGCTTTCCCCGGAACAGAGAGCTGTGCTGGAAGCAAAATACGGTCTTGATAAGCCGGTGTGGGAGAGGCTTGGGATGTATATCGGAAATGCCCTGCGGGGGGATTTCGGAGTGAGTTATGTGCTGGCGAAGGATGTCCCGGTTTCCAGTCTTCTGTCCAGCCGCGTGGGGGTGTCGATCCGGATCGGCCTGTTCAGTCTGTTTATCGGGACGTTTGTGGGGCTGGTGATCGGGTTTGCGGCGGCACTGTGGCAGGGAAAACTGCCGGATAAAATCGGAATGGCGATTTCGGTCATCGGCCTTTCGGTACCCTCCTATGTATTTGCTGTGCTGTTCTGCTATTTTCTGGGCTTTAAATGGAAGTGGTTTCCGCTCATCTACGATCTGAGAAGACCTGTCACTTCCGCCATGCTCCCGATTCTGGCCTCCGGCGTCATGATTGTGTCCGTGATCGCGCGCTTTACCAGAGATGAGACCCTGCGGGTGATGCAGTCCGATTATGTGCTGTTTGCCCGGTGTCAGGGAATCAGTCGGTGGAATGTGATCATCAACTACATTCTCCGTAACGCTTTACTGCCGATCGTGACGGTCATGGGATCCCTGGTGATTTCTCTTCTGACGGGGACGCTGGTTATCGAAGGCATGTTCGCCGTTCCGGGAATCGGTTCCTTTATGGGCACGGCCATCAGCGGAAATGATTACAATGTGATTCTGGCTCTCAGCTTCGTGTATTCCGTGATTTATGTGGTGGTGATGCTGGGGGTGGATCTGATCTACGGCATTCTGGATCCGAGGATCCGTATCGCCGGGAAGTGAGGGTATGATGATGGGAGCGACAGAAAGCACGGCATATATTCCGGTGGAGGGGGACTTCCGGCTCCTTTCGGAGAGAGGTGAACAGCTTACGGACAACGAGTTTTCCGGGGAGACTTCCTTCATCCGGGAGGCGTATGCCAAATTTGTATCCAGAAAGAGCAATGTGGCGGCGCTTGTTACCCTGCTGCTGCTGTTGCTGCTGGCGATCGTGGCACCGCCTCTGTCCGGTTACCGGTTTGATGAGACTGCCTACAATCAGAGCAATTTTGCGCCGCGGGTGCCGATTCTCGAAAAAATCGGGATTTTTGACGGTTCACAGGAGCTGCATAAGACCACGACGACGGAAAAAAGCAACCCATACCTGGAAAACGGGATCACCAACTACCATCTGTTCGGAACGGACGCGCTTGGCCGGGACGTGTTCTGCAGGTGTTTCCGTGGCTTGAGGATCTCCCTGTTTGTGGCGGTGCTGTCCACGCTGGTCAACGTCATCATCGGGGTTTCCTACGGGATGCTCTCGGGATATTTCGGAGGGGCGGTGGACATGGTGATGCAGCGGATCATCGATGTGCTTGGCTCCATTCCGCAGATGGTGATTCTGACGCTTCTGGTACTGGTGCTGAAGCCCGGAATCGGCACGCTCATCATCGCCTTCATGATCACGGGCTGGATCTCCATGAGCCAGATCGCGCGGGCGGAGGTGTTAAGGATCAAGGAACTGGAATATGTAATGGCCTCCAGAACGCTGGGCGCAGACGGCTTCTTTATCGTTTTCCGCGGCATTTTTCCGAATATTCTGGGACCGGTCATCTCACAGATCATGATTGCCATACCGAGTGCGATTTTCATGGAATCCACCCTTTCCCTGATGGGCCTGGGGATCTCCTCCGGAGAGGTGTCTCTGGGCATATTGATCCAGCAGGGACTGGCGACCTTCTTCCTTCATCCGCACCGGCTCGTGCCGCCCATCGTGATTATGGTGCTCACCATGATCTCCTGTAACCGGCTGGCAGACGGGCTTCGTCAGGCATTGGATCCGCAGATCATCCTGTGACTGCGTTTCTGGGAGAGAACGTTGAAAAAGATCAGAGTGATTTTGTCCATCATCCTGGTGCTGACCTTCGGTTATATCTTTATCGGTGAACTGGTGCTGCCGGCCAATACGCCGGTTAACGGGAATGTCTGCGATATCCTGCCGGGGGACCGGTGGATGAGGGTGCTTCCGGACGGCAGCAGGGTGCCCTATGAGGTTCCGGGGCACACGGACGGGGACATCGTGCTGGAAACCACGCTTCCGGAGGTGTTTGACCGGGATTACAACGTGCTGTGCTTCCGGGGCATGGACATGGAAATCTACATCGGTGATGAACTCCGGGAGAAATTCGAAACCGTCGATTTCGGGCTTTTCGGGGATCAGTCGGCCGAGTGCTATGTCATGGCGTCTGTCTATCCGGAGGATGCCGGGCGGATGCTCCGCGTCTGTTATGAATACAATTCGGGCATGGTGTACGAGGTCTACATCGGCACACGGATCGGGATTCTTGTATGGCTGTTCAGACGCTACGGACTGGAGCTCTTTGTGGGTCTGGCCATTCTGCTGCTGGGCATCATCTGCCTCGTGTCGTCGGTTTCCTACAGGTATATCCATAAAAAATATCTGGAACTGGAGCATCTGTCCATCGGTGTCATCATCGGCGCCTGCTGGGTGCTGTCCAATTCCATCTTCAGACAGCTCTATACAAGAAACATTTCCGTGATGTCCAATATCCCGTTTCTGATGGTCATGATCATGCCGCTTCCGTTTCTGGTGTTTATCGACTCCCTGCAAAGCGGCCGGTATCATAAGGCCATTTTTTCGGTCAGTCTGCTGGGGTGATCAATTTCGTCGTCTGCGGCGGTTTGTTCGTGACGGGACGCGTATCCCTTCTCAAAAGCTTTACCGGCTCGGCGCTTTGCACCATGATCAGCATCGTTGTCATGTTTGCGACGATCTTTATTGATCAGAAGCGTCATCTTCTCGGTTCCTACCGTGTGGTGGCCGTCGGCTTCGGACTGCTGGCGCTGGCGGCTGTCGTGCAGATACTGGTCTATCAGTTTGCACACAACGGGGTGTTTTCCGGCCTGTACATGGCGATCGGTCTCTTCGGCTTTATGATCTGCGCGATCATCCATACCATCAAACAGCTGATCAATATCCGGCTGGAGGCCAATGAACTGATGCATATCAGCAAGGCAAAGGACGATTTCCTTGCGAATATGTCCCATGAGATCCGCACGCCGCTCAACGGAATTCTCGGCATGGACGAGATGATTCTGCGGGAGACGAAGGAAAACAAAATCAGGGAATATGCCCTGGATATAAAGAGCGCAGGCAACACACTGCTTTCCATCATCAATGATATCCTGGATCTGAGTAAGATCGAATCAGGCAATTTTGAGATTCTGCCGGTGGAATATGATCTGGCCTCCGTCCTGAATGACGTGCTCAATCTGACCCGTCACCGGGCGCAGAAGAAAAAACTGGCGTATGACTTCCGTGTGGAGGAGACGATCCCTTCCTCCCTGTACGGCGACGAGATCCGGATCCGGCAGATCATGCTCAACATCATCAATAACGCCATCAAGTATACGGAAGAGGGAAGCGTTCAGGTCGATATATCCTCCCGATCAACCATGATGGGCAATTATGCCGACCTGATCATCCGGGTAGCGGACACGGGGATGGGCATCCGGGAGGAGGATAAGGACAAGCTGTTCAGGAGTTTTCAGCGCCTTGAGGAGAGAAAAAACCGCAATATTGAGGGGACGGGACTGGGGCTGCATATTACCTGGCTTCTTCTGGAAATGATGGAGGGCAGCATCGAAGTGGAGAGCGAGTACGGGAAGGGCAGCGCTTTCACCGTCACGGTTCCGCAGCGCGTCGTCAAGGCTGTGCCCATCGGCAATTTCAGCAAAGCGGTGCGCAACTACCTGGACAATATCGAGACGGAGGAGGTCATGCTCTATGCCCCGCGGGCCCGCCTTCTGGTTGTGGATGACAATGAGATGAATCTGGAGGTCATGGAGGGACTGCTCAGGGACACGCACATTCAGACCGATCTGGCGGATTCGGGGCAGGCGTGTATAGAGCGGGTGAGGGAGGCGGCATATGACTGCATCCTGCTGGATCAGATGATGCCGGGCATGAACGGGGAGGAGACGCTCAACGAGATGATACGTCTGGACCTTCTTCACCAGACGCCGGTGGTCGCGCTGACGGCGGACGCCATTATCGGCGCGAAGGAAAACTACCTCGCGAAGGGCTTCACGGATTATCTGAGCAAGCCCGTGAAATATGAACTGCTGGAACAGGTGCTGAATGAGTATATTCCGAAGGAGAAACAGCAGGTCAGAAGTGCCGACGATGACCTGCCGGTGATGCTCATATGGGGAGAAGATCCCGAACGCCTGCGTGCGGAAAAGGACAGGCTGGACGGGATCTATAAATGTGTCTGTGTGACAGGCAGCAAGGCCATGGAAAAGTATCTGGAAAAGCATCAGCCCTTCGGGGTGATGCATGTGGTGTGAGCCCTGTTGCTTAAAAGCTTTTGATCCAGTTGATGAGGGAATCGTGGTAGACATTGTTTTCCACGTCCCTGCGCATCTGATCCGTGACGGGACCGTTCTTTTCCATGCGGGCGAGAATCGCCTCCTGCAATCCCCGAATGATCCCATCCTCGTAGGAAAGCCCGGCATGATCGGGTGCTTTTCTGTCATCTTCCGGCTGCGGTACGGCTTCCCGCATCTGCACCTGGGGGGCTTCCTGCGCAACGGCTGCAGGAGCTTCCGCAGAGGCCTCTTTTACATCGTCTTCTTTTGCGTGGGCTTCTTTCGGAAGGACTTCTTCCTGTGCGGTGTCAGTCGGCGTGTCCGCTGCCGCTTTCGGCGCGTTGTCTGCGGGAGCCGCTTCGGCCTCGGAATGCCTGCGCGTGCGGCTCTTTTTGACCTTCCCGGCCGGCGCCCAGATATCACCGGAATTGGCCTTCACATTGACGCAGATCTGCCCGTTCACCACGGAAACCCGTTCACCGGAAAGAAGACCTTCATAGGAGTCGCCGCCTTCGACGGACAGGGTCATGACATAGTCGCTGTCATCATTGTTGACGGTGACGACGCAGAAGTCCTCCCCCGATTTCCTTGAAAAGGCATACTGCCGGTTGGTGAGCATCAGCTCCCGGTATTCACCCCAGGACAGCGCGGGCAGCTGCTGGCGCACGGCTCCCAGACGGGCGATGAGACGGGTGGCCGGATTGTTTTTCTCAGCGTCCTGATAATCCGACAGATGCAGCTCCGGGCGCAGGGATGCGTCGGACCAGGCCTCTTTTCGGCCCTCGATCGCAAATTCGGAGCCGTAATAGATGGAAGGAATTCCCGGCAGTGTGTACAACAGAATGTGCACGGGAGTAAAGTGGGCCTTGTTGTTAAGCTTGGTGTAGATTCGCTCCACATCATGGTTATCCACGAAATTATAGAGCTTTAGCCCCTCCGGCCTGTTTCCGCCCATTTCATAGAGCCTTTTGACGGTGTGGGCAATCTCGAAATAGTTGTGGTCATTGTGACCGGAAAACAGCGCTTTGTGCAGATGGTAGTTGGTGACGGAATGAAGCGTTCCTTCGTTGACCCAGCGGGTGTAATCGCCGTGGATCACCTCCCCCATGAGCCAGAAATCCGGTTTGACAGTGTTTGCCGTGGCGCGAAGCGCTTTCATGAAGTCAAAATCCAGCACATCCGCGGCATCCAGTCTGATTCCGTCCACGTCGAATTCCTGCACCCAGAAGCGGATCACATCGCAGATATAATCCCGCACCTCGGGATTGCGCTGGTTCAGCTTGACCAGCAGATTGAAGCCTCCCCAGTTGTCGTAGGAGAAGCCGTCGTTATATTCGTTGTTGCCGGAAAAATTGACATTGCAGTACCAGTCGCGGTACCGGGAGCCTTCCCGGTGCTCTTTGATGTCCCGGAAGGCAAAAAAGTCGCGGCCGGTATGATTGAACACGCCGTCGAAGATGACATGCAGACCGGCCTTATGGCACGCTTTGACAAAACGCTTCAGGTCGTCGTTGTCTCCCAGACGGCTGTCCAGCTTTTTGTAGTCCGTGGTCTCATAGCCGTGTCCGACGGATTCAAACAGGGGACCGATGTAGATGGCGTTGCAGCCGATACGCCGGATATGATCGATCCATGGAATGAGGGTCTGCAGGCGGTGTGTGACGCCGTTATATGTGTTTTCACGGGGAGCTCCGCAGAGTCCGAGCGGATAAATGTGATAGAATATTGCCTCATCGTACCATGCCATACCAAATCTCCTCTGTAAAACGTTATTTTATCACCGGCTTACACCGGCCTTCCCCATACAAAGACCCGGATGTAATCACAGCCGATGCTCTATAGTTATACGGCTTTCCTTTCAGGATGTCAATGTCAGCCGCTATTTGGCAATCGGATCGTTTTGCGGTATAATATGATGCCGGGGTCAAGAACATGAGCAAGTAGCAAGAAACCCGTTTTTCAAGGCATCGCAGCGGATTGCGAATGGATATACACAGCGAATGGATATACACACATACAGAGGTATAAAAAATGACAAAACAGGAGTTCGCACAGGCGCTTCGGGGGAAGCTGGCCGGGATTCCACAGGCGGATATCGAGGAACGGATCTCTTATTGCTGTGAACGAATCGACGGCCGCGTCCAGGACGGATTGTCAGAGGAGGCCGCAGTTGCTGAGATCGGTCCGGTTGACCTGGTGGCTGAACAGATGATGTCGGAAATTCCTCTGTCCACGCTGGTGCGGCAGAAGGTTGCACCGACGCGCAGACACGGAGCGGCAAGGATCGTCCTGCTGATTATCGGATTTCCGATCTGGTTTCCGCTGCTGGTGGCAGCACTTGCCGTGGCCTTTTCGTTTTATATCGCCTTCTGGGCTGTGGCGATCGCGTTGTATGCGGCGGATCTTGGACTTTTGATCGGCGTGATTGCAGCACTGTTTGCTGCCGGCATGCAGTTCGCAACGGGCAATCCGGCCGGGGGAGGTTTTTTTGCGGGAGCGGCGCTGATTCTTGCAGGCCTCATGATCCTGCTGTTTATCGTCTGCATGGCGTTTTCCGGAGGACTTGTCCGTCTGCTGGGAGCGGCCGTCATGGGCATCAAGAAACTCTTTGTCGGGAAGGAGCCGGAAATCGTTGACAACGGAAGGAAAGGTGCCAGCAATGAAGCATAAGGGGGCAGTGATCACGGCAGTGGTGTTTCTGGCAGCGGGTTCTCTGATCTGCGGATTTTCCTTCGCGGCACAGGGCTTTGATCCGCGGAGATTCAATACCGTATCGTTTACCGATGAGCAGATGGAGGTGAGCGGAGATTTTCGGGATATCCGGATTCACGCAGATCTGGATGCAATCCGGCTGATCCCTTCGGAGGATGGTATCTGCCGGGTGGAGTTCCATGAATACGAAAAGATGCGGCACGAGGTGCGGACAGAGGACGGCGTGCTGGATATCCGTGTGACGGATGACGGTGTCTGGTACGAGCGGATAGGCATTTTTACGGAGAGACCGAGGATCACGGTCCGGTTGCCGAAGAATTCCTACCGAAACCTTACGATCGAAACCGCTACCGGGGATGTGGAATTCTCCTCGCTTTCTTTTGAAGAGGATATCGAAATCAGTCCGAATACAGGAGAAACCAGGCTGCGGGATGTGACCTGCCGGAATTTCCTTTCTGAGGGCAATACCGGAGAGGTTGAACTGGAAAATGTGATTGCCGCCGAAACGCTCACCATCAAGAGAAACACGGGAGACGTGGAACTGGAGGCCTGTGATGCAAAATCCCTTCGGATTGAGACGAATACCGGAGATGTCTCAGGGATCCTTCTCACGCCCAAGCGCTTTGTTGCTGAGACGGTCACGGGGAAAATCCGTGTGCCGGATTCCGGTGAGGGCGGAGTCTGTGAGATCACGACCGGAACCGGAGACATTGAGGTGAGAGTAAGCGGAGACTGATCCGGATGCTGCGAAGGAAAGGGACCTGACGAAAGGAGTCTGTTCGTTGCTTTCAGTTGTATACCTCAGCATTTTTGCCGTTTCGCTGATATTTTCAGTGATTTATCTCTATATGTGGCACAAGCATTTCGATGTGAACTTCACCATGATTTTCACGTTGGTGCCGGTCGCCTGTCTCGGATATGCGCTCCAGGGAGGGGCGAAATGTCTGGAGGGGGCGGTGTACGGCACGCAGATCGTCTATCTGGGCGGCTGTTTTCTCCAGTTTTTCATCCTCTTCAGCATTCTGAATCTCTGCCGGATCAATGTCTCCAAATGGATAAGAGTCGTCGCGTTTTCCGTCTGTGCCTGCATTTACGCGTCGGTTCTTACCATCGGACATCTCGATGTGTTCTATCGCAACATGCGTTTTCGCGTCATCGGCGGTTCCGGTATCCTGTATCATGAATACGGATTTATGCATACCGTGTTCTATGCGGTGATCTGTCTGGCGTTTCTGATCGGCCTCATCGCGATCGCCTACTCGCTGCTTAGAAAGAAACAGGTTCCGCGGACGATCATCTACCTGCTCACCATGCCTTACGGGATCTGTATGCTCGGTTTTTTCGTAGGAAGAAGGATGATACAGGGAATCGATCTGGTGCCTCTGTGCTACGTCCTTGCGCAGGCAGTCTATCTGCTGATCGCCTACCGGGTGAATCTCTATGATATTTCGGATACGGTGATCGATTCCATGGTGCAGGAGCAGACCATCGGTTATATTTCCTTTGATTTCAGACACCGGTATCTCGGGAGCAACGAGGTTGCGCAGCAGCTGTTTCCGGAGCTGAAGGACACCGCTGTGGACGAGATGTTCGGATATAAACCCTCCCAGAGGCAGATCCGCCATTATATGGATCACTTTGACCGAACCCCGGAGCACAATACCTACGTGTATACGCTGCATGATCCGGAGGGGTATGCCGAACGGGACCGATTCTACGCCGTCCAGGTGAATTATCTTTATGACGGCATCCGAAAGCGCGGCTATATCGTGACGCTTACGGATGACACCGCAAAGCAGAAATACATCCGGCTGCTGGATGACTATAATGAGGACCTTCAGAAGAAGGTCGCGGAGAAGACGGAACACATCGTTGAGATGCACGACCACCTGATCATGAGTCTGGCTATGATGGTGGAAAGCAGGGACAATTCCACGGGCGGGCATATCAAACGCACCAGTGAGGGTGTCCGGATTCTCATTGATGAGATCCTTGCGGAAGAGGCGCTCTCCCTGACGGACGAGTTCTGCAGGGATGTGGTGAAGGCGGCGCCCATGCATGATCTCGGCAAGATCGCCGTGGACGACGCCGTGCTGCGCAAACCCGGACGGTTTACGGATGAGGAATATGCCAGAATGAAGGTGCATGCCGCGGAGGGAGCGCGTGTCATCCATGAGATTCTCCTGGATACGGATGATCATTCCTTTCAGAAGGTTGCGGAAAACGTGGCGCATTACCATCATGAGCGGTGGGACGGTTCTGGATATCCCGAGGGACTTAAGGGGGAACAGATCCCCATTGAGGCAAGAATTATGGCGATCGCCGATGTCTATGACGCCCTGGTGAGTAAACGTGTCTATAAGGAAGCCTTTGATTTTGAAAAGGCAAATACCATCATCATGGAAGGCATGGGAACGCAGTTTGATCCGAAGCTTACATCTGCGTACGAAAAGGCCAGACCTCGGCTGGAGGAGTATTATCGGGGATTGTGATCCTGTGGGATCATGCTTCGCGGATTCGTGTAATATTGCAGACAAGACACACAACCCCGTTGACAGAAGAGCGTTTCGCCTGCGGGGACGACGATGAACATTTCTGAAACAGGAGGGAGGCTGTCATGGGATTTATGGATGTTTGTAAGAGCGCGGGGCTGGACTTTTCGAACGGCTATCCGGAAGATGTAGATATGCGGAGTCTGGATCCGCTTGCGCTGGTCAAAATCGTGTATGCCATCAGAAATCTTCCTCACGACGTGAAAGAAAAAGAGACTGTGGCGCGTGTCGATGCGCTCCTGGATGAATTTCAAAGCGGCGACATTCGGGACGAATGGATGGACGATGCAGGACACCTGATCGCGCAGGTGCATGCGGGAGATTACTCATCCAGATCCCTCAAGGGTGCGGCGATGCTTCAGCAATTCAATGATGATTTCGATCGGTACCTTGCTGATGCGAAAGGGATATTCTGGGGAGATCCCCGGGAGGCAAAGGGTGACCGGGAAGCGCAGATCGCAGGAGACCTCCGTGCCGATATCATACACGGACACACCATACCCGAATTTGACCTGATGCTCCATGCACTGGTGGGTGCGTGCGATGAGCTTTCCGGGCCGGATCATGGCGGACTGACGCTTTATAACAACTCGACGTTTCCCGCAGACCTTGACGAGATCCGACAGTTTCTGGAACAGGGGGGAATCGGCGGGCTGTTGAGGAAGAATTTCACGCTGCCGGCCGATGACGGGCAGTATCGCACCGCCGCTATGGTCTGTGCGGATGACGATCCGGCGAAAAAGACGTCGTCCCTGCAGACTTTTCAGGCCTTTCGTTATAAAGCACTGAAAATCTGCGGCCAGCTGGAGGATTTTCCGAAGGAAAACGCCGGCTTCCGGGATGCGTATCAGCGGGCCAGACAGCGGTATCTGCACACGATGGAGCAGGAACAGCCCGGTCAGCCGGGGAAACCGTGGACGAAGCTGACAGATGCCAATATGGTTTCCCTGGAGGTGGAACGGCTGCAGGACTCCGTGAAGGGGATCCAGGATATCTGGAAAAAAATGGAGCGCGAGGAAAGGGCGGAAAGCGAGAAAATGTTCAGACACAGGAATTCCCCGGAATATGAAGAGATGAGAAGATGTGTCAGAGAGGTCAGCGTATTTGCGTCCCTCAATCAGTTTGACAATGCGGATTTCGTGACGAAACTGAGTGATAAAATGGACAGATTGAGTCAGGCTGCCGCCAGATACGCAGAGAAGGAAGCCTTCAAAAACAAAAGGTCGAGCATGGGAATCGAGCGCAAGAACAGCGCGCTTGCACTGCTCCAGCTCACGGACCCGAACAAAGCGACAGAGATGGGGAAGCGCGTGACGGATTTCAGAATGTCAAAGTCGGATTCGCGGACGAAGCGAACCTTCGCAGAACTGGTAGAGGAAGAGAAAGCACAGAACAGGGCGAGTGCCGGCAGGGCGAAAAAGGGGGAGCAGGCAAGACCGAATGCGGAGAAGGGGGCTGCAAAGGAACGGGGAAGGCAAAAGAGAATTCCCTTCGTCGACCAGCCATTGCGATAAGGAGGCAGGATGAGAAAACATCGATTTGGCAGTTGCGTGTGTGAAGCGGTGGTACTGGCGCTGGCCGCAGGCCTGCTTTCCGGGGCGGCATATGCGGAAACCGGATCCCCCGGGACCCGGGGTTACGAAGAGAGCGCGGTGAGCGCACAGCGCTGTGAAACGGTGGTGTCCTACACGAGCGTGGAGCCCACGGTCACGGCGGAATCTGACAGTACATCGGCCGCACTGCAGGGGGCGGTGGAGACCGCGGAGGGTGTGAAGCCGGAGATGTGCGTCGCCTCCTACTGGTATGACAAAACGGCGGGTTCCCGGATTGCCGCCGATCAGGTGCTGCTTGAGAAGACACAGATCCGGCCGCTGAATGAAGCGATTCTTCATGCGGACGGCGCCAATATGCATGATCTTATGAATCTGGAGTCCGGCTACCAGGCGGATGCGCTGCGCACCCAGCTGGCGGAAGGTCTGGAGATCCCCACGCGAAAAATCTATGTAAATGGCGAACTCTTAGAGGACAATGCGGCTTATTACGGAAAGCTGCGCGCGGCCATCACCGATACCGGACTGACCGGAGAGCACGCGGAAAACCGGTACGCCGTGGCCGTGCGCCGGACGATTCTGTCGTCGATTCCCACCTCGGACTACATCGGTTACAGTCCGACGGATGCGGATGATGAAAAGGTATCCTCTGCGATCAATGTCAACGATCCCTTTGTCATCCGGCAGCAGGCCACGGTTGACGGGAAAATCTATTACTGGGGTTATTCCGATGCCTGCCCGGGCTGGGTTGCGGCCGACGATCTGGCTGTGTGCGTCAATAAGGAGGAATGGCTGGCCGCATGGCGGGTGGATCCGGAAAAGGAAGATTTCCTGGTGGTGACGCAGAACCAGATCACATTGGAACCGTCCGTCTCAAATCCCGAGCTCTCGGAGGTCAAGCTGACCTTTGCGACGGTGCTGAAGCTTGTGCCGGAGGAAGTCCGTCTCGGGGTTATCGGCGAGCGGGGACCCTGGAACAATTATATGGTCTACCTGCCGACGAGGGATGCCGACGGACACTATGTCCGCCGATGCGCGCTGATTTCCCAGCACTATGAGGTGAGCCTGGGGTTTCTTCAGATGACGCAGAAGGAGCTCCTGCGGGTAGCCTTCAACAACCTGGGGGATCGCTACGGCTGGGGCGGGATGCTGGATGCCATGGACTGTTCCCTTCTCACCAGAAACGTTTACCGGTGCTTCGGCCTTTCCCTGCCGCGCAACACCAACTGGCAGCAGACGGTTCCGGAAAGAAAGCTGGACCTCTCCGGGATGACGGATGAGGAGAAGCTCTCTGTGCTTCGAAGGATGCCGGCCGGGACGCTTCTCTATTTCCCGGGGCACACCATGATCTATACCGGAACGGCGGATTATGACACAGGCGAGGGAACGCCGGTCCAAATGGCGTATGTGATCTCCGATACCGGGAGGCTTTCCGACAGCACGGGAGAGCTTGCGGTCAGGAGCATGTATTCCGTCATCCTCAATCCGCTGAACGTCCGCAGAGCCGCGGGAACGACGTGGCTTGCCAATCTCACGGCGGCTGTGATGCCGGTTTCTTCGGAATGCCTGGAACAGATTCATAAGAATCTGGAGGAAGAGGGAGGAGAGGAGCCACCGGTCAGAGTTCCGGCGGCGGAGGGACAGACCTATGCCTCCTCATGCGATACGCTGCCGCTGGAGACCTTTCTTGGCGACAGGAAGAATCTGTATATCAGCTTTGGCCATGTGGCGGACGCGGAGGTCAAATCCCTCGACGTCACCGCACTGAAGGGCAGCAGGATCACCACAAAGGTGCCGGTACGCAAAATTCTGTGCGACAGCGGGGTTGCTTCGGTAAAGATCAACGGAAAAACATTCCTTGGAATGATCACCCTGAAACGGTCGGGAACCGTGGCTTACGAGATGGAGAGCGGAGAGCGCTACGAGGTGCATTTCACCGTGGAGACACCGAAGGCGCAGAAGCCCTATGTGAAGCAGCGGCTGAGCGCTTCCGGCGTTGAGGATACGGTGCGCTTTTCCGTCCGGGAGCTCTTCGGCACCCGGTTGGACGGCGGAGAGCTCCGGATAGTCAATCAGAGGGCGCAGGGAAGCCAGATCGAAGGCAATGAACTGATACTGAACAGAAGGATAAAGAATACGGTAAGAATCAGCTACCGGTATCTGGATTGCAGCTGCGCCATGACGATCACGGTGAGGTGAAGCAGTAGCATTTTGATCGGATCGCTTTGCTGATGATTAAGTTTGCATGGGATCCACTTGCTTGCGGGAGCCTTTGCGTGTAGCCCTGTCGCTGACGGCTTTCTTGTGATGATGTTCCGCCTCCCAGTTCTCGCTTTCCTTCCTTCCGGATTTTTCCCGGTTTGCTTCGCGCTCTTCCTCTATCAGCTGGGCGAAGCTTCTCTGTTTCTTGTCGTCTTTGCTCATTCGGAGGTCCGTCACTTTCTTGGCGAATTCCTGCGCCTGCTTCGGATTTGTGAGCTGGATGAGCGCGAGCGCGCTGTTTTTGCGCTCGATTCCCATAGAGGTCCGTTTGAAGCCCACTGCTTTCTTTTCGGCATAGCGAACCGCGGCTTTGTTCAGTGCCTCCATTTTTTCCTCGAGGGATTTGACTGCTGTTGCGTTATCCGGGTGGAAGGAGAGCATCCCGGCCAGATTGTTGACTGCTTCAACGCATTTCCTCATCTCCTCATATTCAGGGGAATTCTTGTGCTTGAATCTTTTCTCGCTTTCCGTCGCTTCTTCGCGTTCCATTTTTCTCCAGATATCCTGAACGCCCTTCACGGAATCAAACAGCTGGTCAATTCTTTTTGAAACCTTGCGGGCTTCAGGAAGCTCAGACATGATGAAGTCGAGCGGGAGAGCTCTTTCGCAGGCAGATTTTGCGCTATAAAAGGCGTCTCTGAACCCGCTGTTTGCCTGCGGATAATCATCCAGGCGGTTGCTGAACGCCACAATCCCGTTGCGGAGCTTGGAGATTCTCTCTGCAAAATCCCCATAAGCCGCCCCGGCGGAAACCGGGGCTCCGTCCTCTCCCTTCAGTGTGAGGCGTTCTTCTTCGCTGGATTGATCACGCAGAATATCGTCGATGGAAGAGCGGATATTTCCGTAGCCGGCCCTGTTAAACATTTCCGGCATAGCCCGTTTTGCCTCTCTCAATGTCGCCACCAAAAAGCGCAATTCAGGCATGGTATGTATGTTCGCCAGCTCATCGCGGATGATGGCGCCGGGGAGCCGGTAATCGTCGTATACCAGGTCAGCCCGGTCATAGTCTGGTGCGGACTGTTGAAAGTTCCGGTCGAAGATGGCGCTGACGCTCGCCTTGTTCTCTTCGGATCTGGGCAGGTAATCCTGCTCATACATATCCCGGAGCACCTGTACAGCCTGGGGTTTCCAGTCTTTGCTGATGACGCCGGTGTGATACTCATCGAGGAGATCCGACATTTTCCGTTCCAGGTTTCGATGCGTGACGTAGTCCATGCCCTGGCGGAGGGCATTCATGATCCGTGCAAGCAGATTCGGCTGCAAGTCTCTGATATCGACGGATGCCTCCGGATTCTCTAAATCCAGTCCTGCTTTTTTGCTTTCCTGTACAAATCCCATTTTTGTTATCCCCCATTTCTGTTTCCGGTGTCCGACAACCGGTTGATTTTGCCTGCTGTGATGATACACGTCGTAAGCAGAGGAAATCCCACTGCGTTTTATCTTAGCATATGCGGCGGCTGTGCGCAAAGCTACTGTTCACAGAATTCCATCCGCATTCGCACACGGTCGCTTCGCGGGTTTCCTGCACTGCATAAAGAGTTCAAGATTGACATGGAAAAGGAAGCATGGTATGATTCTCAAAATCATACCAACACGATGGGATTTATCGTTATAGTGGGGATAAAACGGGAGCGATATGCATTTCAATACGCAGCTTTTGCATGGCAAAGCGGTAAAAAAATATGCCGAGGGGGCGACACTTCCGCCGATTTCACAGGTGAGTGCGTTTCAATATGATTCCGCTGAGGAGCAGGACCGGGTCTTTCATCACAAGGCGGCCGGTTTTGCCTATTCCCGTGTGGCAAATCCGACCGTGGCGTCATTTGAACAGCGGATCAATGAGATGGAAGGCGGGAACGCGGCTGTCGCCTGCTCCTCCGGAATGTTTGCCATCACGCTTTCCCTTCTCAACATGCTCTGCGCGGGGGATGAGATTATAGCCGGCGGAGGGCTGTACGGCGGCAGCATTGATCTGTTCGAGGATCTGACCAAATTCGGTATCACCACACGGTATGCGAAGCATATGACGGCGGAAGAAATCGAGCCGTTATTCAGTGACCGGACACGGGTGGTATACGGAGAGATTATTTCCAATCCGTCGCTGGAGGTGATGGATGTGCGTGCGGTTTCGGAGCTTGCCCACGCGCATGGGGTGCCGCTGATTGTGGACAGCACGACAGCTACGCCTTTCCTGGTGAATCCCATTGCTTTGGGAGCGGATGTGGTGGTGCATTCAACGACAAAGTATATCAACGGCAGCGGAAATTCCATCGGGGGAGTGATCATTGACAGCGCGAAGTTTGACTGGGATTTTGACCGGTTCCGGGCGCTGGATGGGTATCGCAAGTTTGCCAATCTGGCCTATACGATCCGCCTGCGCACGGATATCTGGGAAAACATGGGCGGCTGTATGGCACCGATGACGGCGTTTTTAAATGTCGTGGGGCTTGAAACACTGGGTCTGCGCATGGAACGGATCTGCGACAATGCAGCAAAGCTTGCATCCGCACTTAGCAAAATCCCCGGGATCACAGTGAATCATCCGACACTTCCCGGCTGTCCCGGATATGAGATGGCGCAGAAGGAGCTGGACGGCAGAGGCGGAGGCGTGCTGACCTTCCGCGTGGGATCCAGAGAGCGGGCCTTCTCGGTGATCAACCGGCTGAAATACGCGGTGCGGGCCACCTCTCTCGGGGACACAAGGACACTGGTCATTCACCCGTATTCGACGCTTTACATTCGCAGTACAGAGGAGCAGCGCGGGACGGCCGGCGTGTATGACGACCTGATCCGCGTGAGCGTAGGAATCGAGGACGCGGAGGATCTGATCGGGGATTTCACAGAAGCGATCACACACGCGGAAGATCAGTAGAAAGATATGCGGATCAGAATGACGGAATGTAGAATAACGGTCGAAAAGACCGAAGGAACAGAAAGGAGCAGACCATGAAGATTACAGTAGCAGGGGAGACCAAAGAGGTGAAGGACGGCATCACGATCGCGGAGCTCATCGAGCAGGAAAAGATCGAGACGCCGGAGTATGTCACCGTCTCGGTCAATGAGGAGTTCGCGGACAAGGAGGCCTACGGCTCACAGGCACTATCGGAGGGGGACACAATCGAGTTTCTCTATTTCATGGGCGGAGGACGTGCGTGATGGCATTTACAAATGAACAGCTGGAGCGTTATTCCCGGCATATCATCCTGAAGGAGGTCGGCGCAAAGGGGCAGAAAAAGCTCCTGAATGCAAAGGTGCTGATCATCGGTGCGGGCGGTCTGGGAGCGCCGGCGGCGCTGTATCTGGCGGCAGCAGGCGTCGGCACCATCGGGATCGCGGATGCGGATGTGGTGGATCTTTCCAATCTTCAGCGTCAGGTGATCCATGCGACGAGTGATCTGGGCAAGCCCAAGGTGGAGTCGGCAAAGGAGACCATGAACGACATCAATCCGGATGTCACGGTCAATACCTATCACACCTTTGTGACCAGTGAGAATGTCATGGATCTGATCCGGGACTACGATTTTGTCCTGGACGGCACGGACAATTTTCCTGCGAAATTCCTCATCAACGACGCCTGTGTCATGGCAAAGAAACCGTTCTGTCACGCCGGGATCATCCGTTTCCGCGGACAGCTCATGACCTGGCTGCCGGATCAGGAACTCCCTTGTTACCGCTGCGTGTTCAAGGAGCCACCGCCGAAGGACGCGGTTCCGACCTGTAAGCAGGCCGGCGTGATCGGCGCAATGGCCGGTGTCATCGGCTGTCTGCAGGCGATGGAGGCGGTGAAGTTTATCGTCGGCGCGGGCGATCTGCTCACCGGCAAGCTTCTTACCTTTGACGCGCTGAAGATGGAATTCCATACCGTGAAGCTTCCGAAGCGGAGCAAAAACTGTGCGGTCTGCGGGGATCACCCGACCATCACGGAGTTGATTGATTACGAACAGGCTGTTTGTGAAGTGAAAAAGTAATAAAAGGAAGAAACCATGCGGATTACCATCAGAAAAGAAGACTATGAAAAGATGCTCTCTCACGCCCTCATGCAGCGTCCCAATGAGGCGTGCGGCCTCATCGCCGGAATCGACAGAGAGGATGGGGCGCGGGAGATCGCCTTCGTCTATCTGCTGACCAACACCGACGCGTCGAATGAGCATTTTACTCTCGACCCGAAGGAGCAGCTGGCGGCGGTAAAGGATATGCGGGCAAATGGATGGAAACCGCTTGGCAACTGGCATTCCCATCCGGAATCTCCGAGCCGGCCGTCTGAGGAGGACAAGCGCCTTGCCTACGACAGCAGTGCGAGCTATCTGATCCTGTCGCTGATGGAGGAGGATTCGCCGGTATTGAACGCTTTTCATGTGGAAAACGGTGAAGCCCGGAAAGAGGAACTGGAGATACTGGAGGTGTAGAAATGGCGGATATTAATATTGAAGTAACGGATACCATTGATATCACGGACGTTACCTGCCCGATTACCTTTGTCAAATCCAAGGTGGCCATCGAGGAGCTCGAGGAGGGTGAGGTGCTGCAGATCCATCTGAACAGCGGAGAACCCCTGGAAAACGTGCCCCGGAGCCTTGCGGAGGAGGGACATGAGGTGCTGAAAAAAGTCGACAACGGCGACGGCACCTGGGAACTGTATGTCAAAAGGGGAGCGGACTGATGGAGATTATGGTATATATCGCTGCTTCCCTGCGCAGCTTTACCGACAGAGTGCCCCGCATTGAACTGTCAGCGAAAAGTGTGCGGGAAGCGCTGGATGTTCTGACAGACCGCTATCCGGAGGCTGTGAAGGGGTTCTTCGACGAGACGGGCGATCTCAGGCATTTCATCAGCATCTACGTGAATGACAGGGATATCCGGTCCCTTAAGGGGATCGCGACGAAGCTGTCCGACGGGGATGAACTCTGGCTGATTCCAGCCATTGCAGGCGGCGCACAAAAAGAGGGAGAGGAAGCTCCGGCCAAAAAGCCCGCAGGGGGATCCGTGATCTCCGCGGAGCGGATGAAGGCGGTGACGATCGAGGAAAAGCAGATCGAGCGCTACAGCAATCATTTACAGCTCAAGGAGATCAGCATCAAGGGACAGAAGCGAATCATGGCCGGAAAGGTCCTGATTGCGGGGCTCGGCGCCCTTGGCGGCGTTGTGGCGGAGCGTCTTGCTGCCGCAGGGGTCGGAACCATCGGGCTGGCGGATTTTGATGAGGTGAAGCTTCCCAATCTGCAGACGCAGACCATACATTCTACCAGGGACATCGACCGGCCAAAGGCATCGGCGGCCAGAGACCGGCTGAAAAAGCTGAATCCGTATGTTTCCTCCGTGCTTCATCAGGAGAAGCTCACGGGAGATAACATCGAGGAAGTGGTTGAAGCCTATGATCTGGTGGTGGACGCGACCGACAATTTTGTCTCCCGGTATCTCGTGAATGACGCCTGCGTGCTGCATGGCATTCCGGAGGTGTTCGGCGCCATGTATCAATTTGAGGGCTTCGTCACCGTGTTTGCACCGGGGGGACCGTGTTACCGCTGCCTTTATCCTGCTCCGCCGCCGGTGGGGATCGTCCCGACCTGTGCCGCAGCGGGCGTGATGAACGCGCTGCCCGCGATCATCGGGGGCCTCATGGCAACCGAGGTGCTCAAGCTCCTTTCTGGCAGCGGAGAGGTCCTGATCGGACGGGCAATCACACTGGATGCCTGGAATCTGCAATATCACGCCGTGCAGACGGTGAAGGATTCCGGCTGCGCGGTCTGCAGTGTTCACCCGGTCATCTCCACGGCGATGGATATTGATTACGAGGATTTCTGCGGCCTGAAGGAGAATCCGGAGGAGGAGCCCATCGCGACGATCGAGCCCGAGGAGCTGGCCAGACGGATCGCGGAGGAAGAGCCGATCACGATCATCGACGTCAGAGAGCCGCATGAACGTGCGATCCGCAAATTTCCCGGTACGATCGCCATTCCCATCGGGCAGCTGGCCCGCAGGCAGAATGAACTGGATCCCGATACGGACACGGTTTTTGTCTGTCGGGAAGGAAAACGCAGCATTCTGGCGATCCGGACGCTTCGCGAAGCGGGATACGAAGGACCGATGTTCAGCCTGAAGGGCGGCCTGGAGGCGGCCGCGCAGATTATTTTCCCGAATGAGGGAGCATGGCTGTAACGAGGTGAAAAAACAGGTAGCATTGCCGAATGGCAAACAAATAAATTAGTAGGAGGAGTAAAAATGGCAAAGGAAACGATCGAAGGAATCAACGTGTTGGGGGCGCAGGCAGCATATAATCTCGCCAATGTCACCAAAACCAGACCACAGTTTGGCTCAATTACGCCGAAGTGGCTACCGAAGCTTCTGGAATTCAAAGGGCTGGAGACCGGAATTTACCGGGTGAACCGTGTTGTGGAGGGGGAGACGCCGCTGGACGTGCTCTGCTCTCAGACAAAAAAGAGCGATATCATTCCGCAGGGCTATATCGAGTATCAGACGGAGCCCAGAGAATACCGGCTGAATTCCATATCCACGATCATCAATGTGAATACGGCGATCGAGGATGTCTACAGCGCTCCCTATGATCAGGTGCAGGAGCAGCTGGCACTGGCGATCGAATCTCTCAGGGAACGTCAGGAGAGCCAGCTCATCAATAACGATGACTACGGTCTTCTGAAGAATGTGCCGGATGCCCAGAAGATCCAACCGGTCTCCGATTCCGGCGCGCCGACACCCGATGATCTGGACGAGCTCATCACGAAGGTGTGGAAAGAGCCCTCCTTCTTCCTGGCGCATCCCCGTGCGATTGCGGCGTTTGAGCGCGAATGCACGAAGCGCGGTGTGCCGCCCGTGACCACAAACATCGCCGGAGGTACCTTTATCTTGTGGCGCGGAATCCCGATCATTCCGACGGACAAGCTGATGGTGGACGGCAAGAAGAATCCGTCCGCTAAGAGCGGCAAGACAAACATTCTGCTGCTTCGCACCGGCGAGGCAAAGCGCGGGGTGGTCGGTCTCTATCAGGCCGGCATGAAGAACGAGGAATCCCGCGGTCTTTCTGTCAGGTTCCGAGGGATCGACGACAAGGGAGTCGCGTCCTATCTGCTGTCGCTGTATTGCTCGGCGGCGATTCTCGCGGATGATGCAATTGCATGCCTGGAAGATGTGGAGGTGGGAGAATACTATGACTATGACTGATCCTTCGGATTTCTACGGCCTGCCGAATGCCGCGGAGCTGACGAAGCTCGCGAACGAGATGTGGGTGTCCACAGAAAATCCGCAGTCCGCGCTTCCGCCGATGCCGGAGTTGACCGGAGCGACCCGGCCGACGATCCCGGAGGTGCCGGTCGCACCGCAGGTCCCGGAGGCCCCGGCCTATGTGCCGGCGTCTATGCCGGCCGGCGTTGCTGTGCCGACGGATCAGGCGGCGGATGAGAAAAACGTCATCCGTGTGGCGGTAAGAAACGGTGCCGGAACGACTGAGGCGGATTCTCTTCACACGCTCTCCGAAAGCGTAACCGGCGAGCACACCCACCGAAATGACGGGATCACGATCGGTTCGAAGACGCTTCAACAGATTCGGGATGACTTTCCGATCCTTCAGGAACAGGTCGGCGGGTTTCCTCTGGTGTGGCTTGACAACGGCGCCACCACGCAGAAGCCGCAGGCGGTGATCGACCGGCTCACACTGTTCTATACGCACGAGAATTCCAATGTGCACCGTGGCGCCCACGAGCTCGCGGCACGTTCCACGGATGCCTATGAGGGGGCCAGACAGATCGTCGCTGATTTTATCGGTGCGCCGGACAAGGACGACATCGTATTTGTGCGCGGGACGACAGAAGGAATCAACCTCGTCGCCAATGCTTTTGTGAAGCCGCGCCTGGCACCGGGCGACGAGATCATCCTGACCATTCTGGAACATCATGCAAATATCGTGCCCTGGCAGTTGATTGCGGCGGAAACCGGAGCCGTGCTTAAGGTCGTGCCCTGCGATGACAGCGGCCAGCTGGTGCTCTCCGAGTATGAAAAGCTCTTCACACCGCATACAAGGTTTGTCTCGGCGACGCAGGTTTCCAATGTGCTGGGCACGGTGACGCCTGTAGAGGAGCTGGTGACCATTGCTCATCGGCACGGTGTGCCGATTCTGATCGACGGTGCGCAGAGTGTGGCGCATATGCCGGTGAATGTGGGTGCACTGGATGCGGATTTCTTTGTCTTCTCCGGCCACAAGATCTTTGCCCCGACGGGCATAGGCGCTGTGTACGGCAAAAAGGCTCTGCTGGATGCCGCGCAGCCCTATCACGGCGGCGGTAATATGATCAAGGACGTCACCTTTGAACGGACAATCTACAACCCGGCGCCGAACAAATTTGAGGCGGGAACCGGTTCCATCGCGGATGCGGTGGGTCTGGGGACGGCGCTGCAATACCTCTCATCGATCGGCATGCCGGCCATCCATCAGTGGGAACAGGAACTGATTCAATACGGAATGAAGGAGCTGGCCCGGGTGCCCGGACTGCATCTTCTGGGTACGGCGCCCGGAAAGTCGAGCGCACTGTCGTTTAAACTGGACGGTTATGAGGACGGAGCGGTCGGTGAATACCTGAACCGTTACGGCATTGCGGTACGAACGGGACATCACTGCGCACAGCCCGTCCTGCGCCGTTTTGGTCTGGAGAGCGTCGTGCGGCCGACCATCGCGCTGTACAATTCTCCGGATGATATTGATGCATTGGTCAGGGCTTTGCGCGGCCTTGCATAGAATCGTGGTTCTGATGCAGTGACCGGTTAAATCATGCCCCGTTCTCTGCGGCGGGTATCTGACTGAAGGCGGAGCGGTTTCGCTCCGCTTTTCAATTGCCAGAAGTTTGTGTATAATGCTTTCTGTCGGGCAGCGGCATCCGACCGGTGCGAGTCGGATGGAAGCATGCGTATACAGAGGAGTGTGATATGGGACGACGGTCGTTAAAAACGGATAAGAATATCTATATGCGGAGCCGGGAGGATGCAGGGATGACGCGCGCCGAGGCAAGTGAGGCGCTGCAGTTTATCTCGGAGAGCCGGCTGGAAAAGATCGAGAGCGAAAAGACACCCGCCCAGCCGGAGGACATTCTGGCCATGGCGGAGGCATACAAACGGCCGGAACTTTGCAATTACTATTGCACACACGAGTGTCCCATCGGCATGGAGCAGGTGCCGGAGATCAAGCCGAAGGGCCTCTCACAGATTGTTCTTGGCATGCTGGCCACGCTGAATTCTCTCGACAGGGAAAAGGAGCGCCTCATCGAGATTACGGAGGACGAACAGATTACGGAGGATGAGCTGGCCGATTTTGCAAGGATTCAGTCGGAACTGGACAGGATTGCGGAGACGGTCGAATCCTTAAGACTCTGGGTGAAACGGACGGTGGTGTCGGGCGACATTGACCGCGGGAAACTGGAGGAGCTGCGCAAAAAGGAAAAGAGCAGTCACTCCTGAAAAGAAAACGGGATGCGGAGACGATCGGAAACAGCAAAATCATGATGGACGGGAAAATCGGATTCAGAAAAAAATTTATCGGCGACCGGGCCTTTTATAAACGTGTGCTGGCGATCACGGTTCCGATTATGGTGCAGAGCGGGATCACTAATTTTGTGAGCCTTTTGGACAACATCATGGTCGGACGTGTGGGAACCGAACAGATGAGCGGTGTGGCGATCGTCAACCAGCTCTTTTTTGTTTTCTATCTGTGCATTTTCGGCGGTTTCGCGGGGGCGGGCATTTTTACCGCACAGTATTACGGCTGCGGAGATCAGGAGGGCATCCGTCACACCTTCCGGTATAAGCTGTGGATGGGTGTGGTGCTCTTTGCCGGCGCATTGGTGGTGTTCCTGGGCTTCGGGGAACAGTTGATCGGCCTGTATCTCAACGGCAGCGAGGACGGCGGGGATCTGGCAGCGGCGCTGCGTTACGCGTCCGGCTATATGCGTATCGCGCTTGCCGGATTGCCTGTCTTTATGATTGTGCAGGTGTACGCAAACACCCTGCGCGAATGCGGGGAGACGGTCGTGCCGATGAAGGCCGGACTGGCGGCGGTCTTCGTTAATCTCGTTTTCAACTATCTGCTGATCTACGGGAAATTCGGGTTCCCGGAAATGGGCGTAAACGGCGCCGCGCTGGCGACGGTTCTCTCCAGAATCGTGGAAATGTCCATTGTCGTCAGCTGGACCCACCGGCACACGGAACGCTGTCCGTATATCGTGGGAATCTACAGAAAAATGACCGTTCCCGTCCGCCTGATCAGGAAGTATTTCATCACCGGCGCGCCGCTTCTTGTCAATGAAACCCTGTGGTCGACGGGAATGGCCATGCTCGCACAGTGCTATTCCGTGCGCGGCCTCAACGTGGTGGCCGGTCAGAATATCGCGAGCACGATCAGCAACGTGTTCAATGTCATTTTCTTCTCGATGGGGGATGCGATTGCCATCATCGTGGGTCAGCACCTGGGAGCCGGCCGTTATGAGCAGGCGCGGGACGATGACAACAAGATCATTGCCTTTTCGGTCTGTATAGCGACGCTTGTGGGGCTGATCATTTTTTCCACCTCCGGCCTTTTCCCCAGACTTTACAACACAACCCCCGAAGCCAGGCGGATTGCCATGCATTTTCTGATGGTGCAGGCGATCTTCACGCCGCAGATGGGATTTCTCCACACCTCCTACTTTACGCTTCGCTCCGGCGGACGCACGATCATCACCTTCTTTTTCGACAGCGTCTTCATGTGGGTGATCAGCGTCCCGCTCGCTTATGTGCTGAGCCGCTTTACGCCGCTCTATGTCGCCTGGATATTTGCTTTTATACAGATGGCGGAGTGGATCAAATGCGCAATCGGTTTCGTCCTTGTGAAAAAGGGCGTATGGATGAACAATATCGTGAGTTAGCCGGGCGTCGTTTGCCTTTTGGCGCGGAATATGTTAAAATAAAACATTGTTGTTTCTTGTCCCGCATGGGTGTGCGGGAGCGTGGTGAGGAAAAAATCATGGCAAACTGGTTGGATAAGATTTTCGGCACGCACAGTGATCGGGAGCTCAAAAAAATCCGGTCGCAGGTGGACGCAATCGAAGCGCTGCGTCCCCAGATGCAGGCGCTGACAGACGAGGAGCTCCGTGCGCGGACGGCGCAGTTTAAGAAACGGCTGGCGGATGGCGAGACCCTGGATGATCTGCTGGTCGACGCCTATGCGACCGTCAGGGAGGCCGCAAAGCGCGCCATTGGGATAGAGCATTTCCGGGTGCAGCTGATCGGCGGCATCATTCTGCATCAGGGACGAATTGCGGAAATGAAGACCGGTGAAGGAAAGACGCTTGTCTCCACGCTGCCTGCCTACCTCAATGCGCTGGAAGGAAAGGGCGTCCATATCGTTACGGTCAATGATTACCTGGCCGATCGCGATGCGAAATGGATGGGACAGGTTCATGAATTCCTGGGTCTGACTGTCGGCTGTGTATTGAATCCGATGAAGCCGCAGGAGCGCCAGGAAGCCTACAACTGCGACATCACCTACGTCACCAACAACGAGCTTGGCTTTGATTATCTGCGCGACAATATGGCAATCTACAAGGAACAGCTGGTGCTGCGCGGACTTCACTACTGTGTCATCGACGAAATTGACTCCATTCTGATTGACGAGGCCAGGACCCCGTTAATTATCTCAGGTCAGAGCGGCAAATCGACCAAGCTGTATGAGGCCTGCGATATTTTGGCCAAGCAGATGACGCGCGGCGAGGATATGGAGGAGCTCACCAAGATGGATGCCATCATGGGCATTGAGCGCGAGGAAACCGGCGATTTCATTGTCAACGAAAAAGACAAGGTCGTCAATCTCACGGCACAGGGCGTAGAAAAGGTAGAAAAGTTTTTCCATATCGAGAATCTCGCGGATGCCGAGAATCTGGAAATTCAGCATAATATCATCCTTGCCCTGCGTGCAAACAATCTGATGCACCGCGATCACGACTATATCGTGCAGGATGATGAGGTGCTGATTGTTGACGAATTCACAGGCCGCGTGATGCCGGGCCGGCGCTATTCCGACGGACTGCATCAGGCGATCGAGGCCAAGGAGCATGTGAAGGTCAAGCGGGAATCCAAGACACTGGCGACGATCACCTTCCAGAATTTCTTCAACAAATTTGACAAGAAGTGCGGCATGACCGGTACGGCACAGACCGAGGAACGTGAATTCCGCGATATCTACGGGATGGATGTCGTCGTGATCCCGACCAATGAGCCCGTCATTCGAAGGGATCAACAGGATGCCGTCTACAAAACCAAGGCGGAAAAGTATCACGCGGTCATCGAGGCGGTGAAGGAGTCGCATGAGAAGGGACAGCCGGTGCTGGTCGGTACCATCACCATCGAGACCAGTGAGCTGCTGTCAAAGATGCTGAAAAAGGAGAATATTCCGCACAACGTTCTGAATGCCAAGTTCCATGAGCTGGAGGCACAGATTGTCGCGGATGCGGGCAAGCATGGCGCCGTGACCATAGCGACCAATATGGCCGGCCGTGGTACCGATATCAAGCTGGACGAGGAATCTCGAGCTGCCGGCGGCCTCAAGATTATCGGTACGGAGCGTCATGAATCCAGACGAATCGACAACCAGCTGCGCGGACGTTCCGGACGTCAGGGGGATCCCGGCGAATCGAAGTTCTATATCGCGCTGGAGGATGATCTGATGCGCCTGTTCGGTTCGGAGCGTCTGATCGGGATGTTCAACGCCCTGGGCATACCGGAAGGGCAGGAAATTGAGCACAGAATGCTGTCCAAGGCGATTGAGAACGCGCAGAAGAAGATTGAGGACAACAACTTCGGCATCCGTAAGAATCTGCTGCAGTATGACCAGGTCATGAACGAGCAGCGTGAGAAGATCTACGAGGAGCGTCTCCGCGTGCTCAACGGAGAGAGCCGCCGGGAGGAGATTTACAAGTGGATTTCCGATATTGTCGAGGGCGCGGTGGAGACTTCGATCGGCGTCAACAGCAATTCGGACGACTGGGATCTTGCGGAGCTTAATGAGCTGCTGCTGCCGGTGATTCCGTTAAAGCCCGTGACGCGCGGGCGGATCGAACATCTGCACAAGGACGCCCTGATCCAGCAGCTGAAGGAGGAGGCCGTCAAGTTCTACGAGGCGAAGGAGACGGAATTCCCGGATGCCGAGGCGATCCGGGAGGTGGAGCGTGTGATTCTGCTCCGCGTCATCGACCGGAAGTGGATGGATCACATCGATGATATGGATCAGCTCAGGCAGGGCATCGGCCTGGCTGCCTACGGCCAGAAAGATCCGCTCCTCGAATACGAGCGCATCGGCTTTGAAATGTTCTCGGAAATGATGCACAACATCAAAGAGGATACCATCCGCTTCCTGATGCATGTGCAGGTCAAGGAAAAGGTCGAGCGGGAGCAGGTCGCCAAGGTCACGGGAACCAACAAGGACGATTCCGCGCCGAAGGAACCGGTCAAACGGGCGCAGGTCAAGATTTATCCAAATGATCCCTGCCCGTGCGGCAGCGGAAAGAAGTATAAGAACTGCCACGGCGCCAAATCCAGGGAGGGATGATATGGTCGTATTGGATCAGATGAAGGTCGAGCTCCAGAATCAGCGCGGCACACTGGATGAGGTGACGGCGGCGCTCTCGCTCGATGCACGGAAAAAGAGAATCGAAGAGCTTTCACGCGCCATGGAGGAGCCCGGCTTCTGGGATGATGCGGACCGCGCCAACCGGCAGACGAGAGAAATGAAGTCCAATCAGGACATGGTTGACCGGATGGAAGCGCTGCACAGGCAGTACGATGAGATCATTGATCTGATCGATCTGCAGAATGAAGAAGGGACCGATGATGAGGAGATGGCAGCGGAGATCCGTGCGGATCTGGATTCCTTCACACAGACGCTGGAGGAAATCAGGATCTCCAATCTGTTAAACGGTCCGTATGACAGAAACAACGCGATTCTCCGTCTCGGCGCAGGCGCAGGCGGCACAGAGAGCTGTGACTGGTGCTCCATGCTCTACCGCATGTACACGCGCTGGGCGGAGCGCAAGGGATTTTCCGTCGATCTGCTGGATTACCAGGACGGGGATGAGGCGGGAATCAAATCCGTCTCCTTTCAGGTCAATGGAGAGAATGCGTACGGGCTTTTGAAATCGGAGCACGGTGTGCACCGGCTGGTGCGCATCAGCCCGTTCAACGCGCAGGGAAAGAGGCAGACTTCCTTTGTCTCCTGCGACGTGATGCCGGATATCGAGGAAGATCTCGATATTCAGATCAATGACGATGATATCCGGATCGACACCTACCGTTCCAGCGGCGCCGGCGGTCAGCATATCAACAAGACGAGCTCGGCGATCCGCATCACCCATTTTCCGACCGGCATCGTCGTGACCTGTCAGAATGAGCGCTCGCAGTTCCAGAATAAGGACAAGGCGATGCAGATGCTGAAGGCCAAGCTCTATATGCTCAAACAGGAGGAAAACGAAGCAAAGCTCGGCGGGATTCGCGGAGAGGTCAGAAAGACGGATTTCGGCAGCCAGATTCGTTCCTATTTCCTTCAGCCCTATACCATGGTGAGCGATCTGCGCACAGGGAAAAAGGTGTCCAACGCGGACGGCGTTCTGGACGGCGACCTGGATCCGTTTATCAACGCCTACCTGCAGTGGCTGGCCAACGGCGGAGAGCCGGTCGGAGCCGACGAGGAGGATATCTGAAGAAGGGCCTGGCCAATAAAACGTCAGTACAGCGTCACGACGTCAGTGGGCTCGCCGTCTTCGTCAATCTGAAAACGCCAGATGGCGTGATCTTCCAGACGGTGTTCCGTGAGATAGTAGTAGTCGTCCACCTGTGAGATGTAGTAGGGGGTGCCGCCGCCGATGAATGAACGGGGGTAGATGTCCTCGAAGGACCCTTTGGACAGGGAGTCGGGCGAATCGGTCTTAAGAAGCGCCGCAGCATCCTGGTTGCCCTCCGCGTCGGTGGATACACTGACAAACCAGAGATCAGGCCGTGCGTGAAAGAGCTGCGTCATGCCGGCGATGCTGTCCGGAACCGGATACTCTGCGAGCACCTCGAGCGTGTCCAGATCACAGCAGAGGATGGCGGGCCGGTAGGAGGGGTTGTCCTGCGAGGGGACGCCCGAGACAAACCAGATCCGGTTGTCCTCGATCGTAAAGGAGCGGATGTAGATGCCCCGGAGCCGTTCAATTGAACGGATTTCCGTCAGATAGACGTCATGCGTCTTTCTGGCTTTACGGAAGAGATAGAGCTCTCCTGTGAGCGAGCTCCATACATAAAAGGTGTCGGTCTTTTCGTCATAGACGGCATAATGCGGCCTGCTGCCGACATTCCAGTAGGTCTGCGTGTTGATGAATTTGTCGGCGACCCGCGTCAGGACAAGAACGCGCGCGTTTTCCGTGTCGTCGATGAGGAAGGTCTCTCCGTCGCCGGCGATGGTGTGTGCCTGCGTGATGTCGGAATTGACGACCTGCCAGTCCGTGAGACTGATATACTGCGCGTCCGGAGCGTCATTGAAGATGATCTGATTGTGATAGCAGTCGACGATAAACCAGGTGTCCTTGATCCGCGTCATCAGCGTGGGAACGCTCAGGGACTGCCAGAAATTGAAGCGCCGCTCTGTCTGCGCCGCAGTAGATGACAGCTCGTTGTCCAGGACGAGCCGCTTATCAAAATTGATATAGTTGGATCCGTCTGCTGCGGGCACAAAGGGCTTTGCCTCACCGCAGCCTGACAGAAGGGCCGCAAGAAGCAGAAGCAGGGCTCCTGCGCGCAATCCGGTTTTGAGTCGGGAATGATTCATGAACATATTATAACACAGAATCGGTGTCAAAGCCAGGGAGGGAATCATGACGATCAGCCTGTGTATGATTGTAAAAAACGAAGAGAGGAAGCTGCCGGTCTGTCTGGCATCCCTCAGGGGAATCGTCGACGAAATGATTGTCGTCGACACCGGATCGACGGACCGGACAAGGGAAATCGCGGAGGCGGGTGGAGCCAGAGTGCTGGAATACGCCTGGCATGACGATTTTGCCGCGGCGCGAAATTTCGCTTTTGCCCAGGCAAACGGCGACTATATCTACAGCGCGGATGCGGATGAGGAGATCGACCCGGACAATCGCGCGAAGTTTATGCAGCTTAAGCGCGATCTCGAAAGCGGATCGCTGGAGGCGGATATTGTCCAGTTTCTCTACGCGGGTCAGCTCTCCCAGGATTCGGTATACAACTATGACAGGGAGTACCGTCCCAAGCTTTTCAAACGGTTGCGTCCCTTTGTCTGGGAGGGAGCCGTCCACGAACAGGTGAGGCTGGAACCGATGGTGTATGACAGTGATATTGAGATTCAGCACAAGCCCCACGGACAGCATGCAGGAAGAGATCTGCGGATTTTCGCCGGCATGGTCGCGCGCGGGGAGGAGATGTCCGCAAGGCTGTTAAAGCTTTACGCGCGTGAGCTGTATATCGCCGGCACGGCGGAGGACTATGTGCGCGCGGCGGACTATTTCATCCGTCGTGCGGATGAGGAAAACGATCCGGATGCGGTGGAGGCGGCCTTGCTGATCGCAGCGCGCACGGCGAGGCTCCGCGCGGACGCGGCCGGCTTTTTCAGGCATGTGATCCGTCTGCTGGACGGGGGTTACAAGAGCAGTGAGCTCTGTCTGGAGCTGGGAAATCGCTATCTTGATACAGACGATCCGGCAGAGGCACTGGTGTGGTTTCTGACAGCAGTGCAGGAGACCCGGCCGGTGCTGGACATCCGCGCGGGAGGGGAGATGGCTTACCTCGGTGCTGCGGCTTGCTTCCGGATGCTTCAGGATGAGGAAAACGAGCAGGCGTATCTGCTTCTGGCGAAGGGGAAGGAGGCACAGGAATGAGCTGGGAAGAGCATGTGCGGCGTGTCGACCCCTATATTCCGGGCGAACAGCCGAAAGAGAGCAACATCATCAAGCTGAACACGAATGAATGTCCGTATCCGCCTTCCCCCGCGGTTTCCGCCGCACAGAAGGTGTTTCCTTACGAGAGCGGCCGTCTCTATCCGGACACGGAGGCCACGGAGCTGACAGAAGCGATTGCCTTGGTTTATCATGTGCCCGCGGATCAGATTTTTGTCGGCGTGGGCAGTGACGATGTGCTTTCGCTGGCGTTCCTCACGCTGTTCAACGGCCCGGGGGAGGTGCTGTTTCCGGATATCACCTATTCGTTTTACGATGTGTGGGCAAATCTCTACCGCATTCCGTTCAGACAGATCCCGGTGGATGAGCATTTCCGGATACATGCGGCGGATTATTACGATGCGCCGGGCGGAGTGGTCATTGCCAATCCCAACGCCCCCACCGGGATTCTGGAGAGCCCCGCTTTCATTGAGGACATTGTAAAGCACAATCCGGGCACGGCGGTGATTGTCGACGAGGCCTATATCGATTTCGGCGGCGAGAGTGTGCTGCCTCTGATTGATCGGTATGACAATCTGCTGGTGGTGCAGACCTGCTCCAAGTCGCGGTCTCTGGCGGGAATGCGCATCGGCTTTGCCTTCGGATCAAAAAATATCATTCGTTATTTAAAAGATGCCCGCTTCTCTTCCAATTCCTACCCCATGAACGGTATGCAGATAGCTCTCGGGGCTGCGTCCTTCAGGGATGAGGCGTATTTTGACGAAGTCTGCAAAAAGGTGATCAGGACGAGGGAGAGAAGCAAAGAGGTTCTTCGCGGACTGGGCTTTTCTTTTCCGGATTCGATGACCAATTTCCTGTTTGCAAAGCACGAGCGGCTTTCGGGGCAGGAAATCTATGAAGCCCTGCGGAAGCGCGGGATTTACGTCAGACACTGGCAAAAGCCGCGCATCGGGGATTATCTGCGGATCACGATGGGGACGGACGAGCAGATGGATATGCTGTTTGCAGCGCTTCGGGAGATCCTCGCGTGAAACGTCATGACCGGAGCGGGATGCACATAGGAAAGGACACAGGCACATGAATACGCTGACACAATACGTGATCGTTTTTTTCGTTTCCATGGTACCGCTTATTGAACTGCGCGGGGCGATTCCCTTTGCTTACGGTTTTCACGCGGCCAATCCGGATTTCGCCCTGATTCCGGCCTATGTGATCATCGCGGTGGGCAATATGCTCCCGGTGCCGGTCATTTTCTTTTTTGCCCGCAAGGTTCTGGAATGGGGAAAGGACAAGCCGGTGATCGGGGGGTTCTTCACATTCTGTCTGGAGAAGGGACACAAGGGAGGAGAGAAGCTGAAGGCGAAGGCCGGCCGCGGACTGTTTGTGGCACTGCTCCTTTTTGTCGGTATTCCGCTGCCCGGAACCGGCGCATGGACAGGGACGCTGGCGGCAAGTATTCTCGATATGGACTTTAAGACCAGTGTGTTGGCGGTCATGGGAGGCGTGGCGCTGGCAGGCGTCATCATCGGCGTTTTGTGCACGTTGGGCTTCGGCGCCATGTTCGGGATCTGAATCGGCATCGCCTGGGAAACGGAGCGGACACATGGAGGTATACAGCGGGTTTGCCGGCGTTTATGACACGCTGATGCAGGATGTGCCTTACGGAGAATGGGCGGATTTTCTGGACTTTCTGATCGCGGAATACGGGGTTTCCGAGCGGATCGCCCCGGATGACGGCGGGACGGGAGCCCATGCCGGATCAGAGAAGCGGAAGGAGCTGTCCGACCCTCTTGCGGAGGAGCGAAACCTGGTCGTCGATCTGGGATGCGGCACGGGCGCAATCACCGCGCTGCTGGCTGACAGAGGATATGATGTGGCGGGGGTCGATCTCTCTCCGGAGATGCTGGCCGTTGCGCAGGATAAAAACAGGCACCGCAGACGGCCGATCCCCTGGCTGTGTCAGGATATGCGGAAGCTGGATCTCTACTGTACGGCCGGGACGTTTGTCAGTGTGTGTGACAGCATCAATTATCTGCTTACGGAACAGGATGTTCTCTGCACGTTCAGGTGTGTCAACCGGTTCCTTTTCCCCGGCGGACTCTTTCTCTTTGATTTCAATACCACGCACAAATACCGCGATGTCATCGGTACACGCACCATTGCGGAGAGCGGGGACGATGCGGCCTTTATCTGGGAAAACCGGTTCCGCGCGCGCGGAAGCCGGAATACAGCGGCGCTTACTCTTTTTTCACGCGGGGAGGACGGAAGATATCTCCGTTTCTGCGAAACCCACGTCCAGAGAGGGTATACGCTTGCAGAGATAAAGCGGTTTCTGAAGGCCGCGGGACTTGTCTTTCTTAAGGCATTTGACGAGCGGACGAAGCGGACGCCCCACGCGCGCAGTGAACGGATCTTCGTCGCTGCGAGGGAGAGCGGAAAGGCGCCGCTCAGAGATTGATTTCCCCTTCAAACACGGTGACCGCCGGACCCGTCATGAAGACGGTATCGGCCGCACGGTCGTAGCGGCACCGGATTTCTCCTCCGAGAACATGAAGGAGGATCTCATCCTCCGTGAATCCCTGCAGGGCACAGGCGACGGTGATGGCGCAGCAGCCGGTGCCGCAGGCCAGTGTCTCTCCCGTTCCGCGCTCCCAGACGCGCATATGCACTTCATTTCGTCCGTCGATGTGGACGAATTCCGTGTTGGTACGGTTCGGAAAGCAGGGGTGTGATTCAAACCACCGGCCCGTCTGCTCCAGCGGAAAGGCTGAAAGATCGGTGTCATCCGGCAGAACGATGACCGCATGCGGATTGCCCATGGAGACAAACGCGGTACGATAATTGAGCGTAAGCGGAGAAAAGCCCGGCTGTCCGGCCTCACCGGTGAACGTCGCAATCGTCAGACCGTTCGTTTTTTCATGCTCCGCGGGGAGCTTTGCTTCATCGACGGGAATGGAGAAGGGGGTAAGGATCGGTGCGCCCATATCGACCGTGACGCTCTTTATCCTGCGGTCCGGAGCCTGGTCGTCCGGTTCCAGTGTCAGGTATTTTCTTGCACCGGCGCTGAGAATGGTCAGCTTAGTCCGGTCCGTCATACCGTGCTCCCAGACGTAGGCACCGACGCAGCGGATTCCGTTGCCGCACATTTCCGAGCGGGAGCCGTCGGCATTATACATCTCCATTTCATAATCGACGCCGGTTTCCGATGCGGGCGCCGGATTGATGAAAATCACACCGTCTCCGCCGATGCCGAAATGGCGGTCAGAGAGGCGGCGCACAAGCTCCGGCTTGCGGTCGTCTGCTATCCGTTCCGTCCCGCCGTTGATGTAGATGTAATCGTTGCCGCAGCCCTGCATTTTTGTAAACTTCATGTTTTTTCCTCTTGTTGAAAATCCGATGAGATCCATATAGAATGATAAGGTGATTTTGGGCATTCGTCAAATAAGGAAATTCAGCACCGGAAAGGCGCTGAATCGTATCGAAGGGGGAGGGAAATGGTTACGCTGAATGGAAATTATCTGAAGCTTCCGGGGAGTTATCTGTTTTCGACGATCGCAAAAAAGGTTTCTGCCTACCAGGCGGCCCATCCGGAGGCGGATATCATCCGTCTGGGGATCGGAGATGTGACGAGACCGCTGCCGGCAGCGGTGATTGAGGCGCTGCACCGGGCGGTGGACGAGCAGGCGGAGGCGTCCACCTTTCGCGGGTATGCACCGGATCTGGGCTATGCGTTTCTTCGGGAAGCCATGGCGGAGCATGATTTCAGGGCGCGCGGATGTGACATCGCGCCGGACGAGATCTTTGTTTCGGACGGAGCAAAGAGCGATTCGGCCAATATCCAGGAGATCTTCGGGGCAAACTGCCGGATTGCCGTGTGCGATCCGGTCTATCCGGTCTATGTTGACACCAATGTGATGGCCGGAAGGGCAGGGAATTACGATGCGTCGCGCGAAATCTTTGACCGCGTGATCTACATGCCCTGCACCGCGGAAAACGGATTTGTTCCGGAGCTTCCGGAGGAGACCCCGGATCTGATCTACCTGTGTTATCCGAACAATCCGACGGGCGGGGCGATCACGAAAGAGGCGCTTCAGCGATTTGTTGATTATGCCAATGCCAACGGCACGGTCATCATCTACGACGCGGCATATGAAGCGTATATCCGCGATGACGGACAGGAAGGAAAAGGAGATATTCCCCATTCGATCTATGAATGCTCCGGGGCAAGAACCTGCGCGATCGAGCTCCGCTCGTTTTCAAAGAACGCCGGTTTTACCGGGCTGCGCCTGGGAGCGACGGTCATCCCCCATGATTTGAAAGCCCGGTCGGATGCGGCGGACGGACGCGAGGCGGAGATTCACAGTCTGTGGGCGAGGCGTCACGGAACCAAGTACAACGGAGCGCCCTATATCGTGCAGCGCGCCGGA
>JAIKYU010000009.1 GCA_024682835.1 Lachnospiraceae bacterium
GCAGATGCTCTGGATTTTGTAGAGAGCCTGCCGGAAGGCGTGGATACTAAAATCGGGGAAAAGGCGACGGGGATATCCGAAGGACAGGCCCAGAGAATATCCATCGCCAGGGCATTGCTTAAGAAATCGGCAGTTCTGATAATGGATGAGGCAACATCTGCACTGGATGAAAAGACAGAGATGAAGATACTGGATGCCATGGCAAGATCGGAGCATCCGACGGTTTTATATGTCAGCCACAGGCGGTATCTGGATAAGTACGCGGATCAGGTGATTGAGTTGTAAACTAATACAGATAATAAGAATAATTGCAGAATTGAAATTTGAAATATAACGAGGAAAATGTGGGATCGGAGCAAAATCCGGTCCATTTTTTAATGTCTACATTTAGAGCAGGTTTCGGGAATTTCCACAAGAAAGAGTACAAGAAACCATTGACAATTAGCATCTGGAGTGGCGCCATAATCCGTTCTTTGACGGCATATGCGCCTACGCTGATGTGGCGTATAGATTAGTGTTCGCAGTATCGCTTCATTTTCTGCTCCGGCGTCAGAATTGAATATTCCGGATCTCTTCAACGAGGTTTCTGCCGTATGTTTCCGTGCCCAGACAGTTGGGGTGCAGATTGTCCAGGAAATATTCCGGCCGGTGAGGTACCAGCGTAAAGCCGTCTATTACTATCACGTTCGGATAGCTGTCGGCGATATTTATGATGTTTTTGCAAAAGCGTTCAAATACCGGCATTTCTTCCGGATGATCGCCTCGCCAGATCGGTGAGATGCACAGAACCGGGATCGAATCTCCATAGATACTCATGAGAGTTTCATAGTATTCTTCAACATCTGTCATTGTTTCCGAACCGTACTGGTTAGTTCCGAGAGCCACGATGATCTTATCCGGAACATAACCTTCCATCGGCATCAAAGATTTCTTATCATAGACATATCCGCCGATCCCCTGATTAAGAATATCGTAATCTAAGAGGCGGTTGGCAACGCTCACGTAGGTCTGGCCGGAGCGGAGAGGACCGAAACCCTGAGTGATGGAATCGCCGAGCCAGAGCACTTTTTCACGCTTCACAGGCGGCTTCACCTCCGCGTCCGTGTTGAAGTCGCGCAGCAGAACCGTAGCATCCGCAGGAAGATAGATCACGATATCTTTTTCCCCTTCGGGGAGAGTCCATTCGATGGTGCCTTCGTCTGCGATATCTTTTACATAGACGATCTCGGTGATCAGGCCGTCTATCATGAGCTCAAATGAGTCTTCGGAGCCCTTCCAGATGATCTTATAATCGAAGGAGACGGTTCTTGCGCTTGTCTCCATTTCGATCGTCTTGGCGGTAGATGCCATGCATCTGTCATACCAGAAATCGAAGGCCTCACGGAAATATTCCATCTGTGGCTTTGAATATTGAAATGCCTGTAGATAGCCATCGTCTGTTTCCTCGAAGCTGTAGGCCCCGAAATAGATTTTCTTAAGTTCGTCATTCGTCATGGCGATTCCTCTATATAGCCCCGGGATGAATACGGGTCATAAATCTGTAGTAGTATTCCGATATTATGATTTGAATATATCATAGCATATTCAAGATAGGGATACCACCATCCTCTTCGGAAATATTACATTTGAAGGAAAACCAAAGCAACAATTCTTAACACAAATACTCCTTAAATGTTATTTCTGGTTGGTGGACTCATACTTATTAGAGTAATAGAATTATGATAAAATAAATTGCAAAGGTGGGATTAGTATGAGGAAACGCTATTTGGATAACATTCGCTGGATCACAGTTGTTATCGTTGTGATCTATCATGTGTTTTATATGTATAACGCAGAAGGTGTTCCTGGTGGTCTTGGAAAGATCACAGATCTTTCGGTTCAGTACTATGACATATATCAGTATCTGGTTTATCCATGGTTTATGCCGGTTCTTTTCATGGTCTCCGGAATAAGCGCCAGACTATCTTTGGATTCACATTCGGATAAGAAATTCATAAAGTCCAGAACTTTAAAACTTCTGGTACCATCGACTATAGGTCTTTTTGTATTTCAATTCATTCAAGGGTATGTGAGCATGTCACTTGGAGGTGGAATTGACGGACTTGTGTCAGGGGGAGTTCCGAAGCCGGTTATCTATTTTATAATGGTTGCCACAGGAAGCGGAGTGCTCTGGTTTATGCATCTTTTGTGGATTTACTGTGTGGTGCTTTTGCTTATCAGAAAGATTGAAAAAGGAAAACTATTGGCAGCAGGGGCTAAGACTCCTCTGTGGCTGATCGCGCTGTTTGTTTTTCCGGTATGGGGCGCGGCGCAGATTCTTAATGCTCCGATAATTTCAGTTTACAGAATAGCGTTTTATTTCGTATTCTTCATGTCCGGTTACTTCGTGTTCTCAAATGATGAGGTGATCGAAAGGCTGAAGAAGATAGCAGTACCTTTGATAGTGGCAGCTGTGGTGACAGGTGTGGTTTTCACTGCCTTGTATTTTGGTGATAACTTTGCTGATAAGCCGGTTAACAGAGGTTTTTTATATGCGCTTGATGCGTATGTGGGATCGCTGGCAATGCTGGCCGGAATGGCGCGCTTCGGGGATGTTTCAGGTTCTTTGTCCAAATGGATGTCGGCTCATAGCTTCGGACTATATGTATTCCATTACCTGGGAATCTCATCCGTGGCTCTGATCATTGCAAAGCCGGGGCTCTTACCTGCGCCTGTATGCTACATTTTAAGCCTTGTGGCAGGATTCGTTTTCGGATATGGCCTATATGCCATTATTTCACAGATTCCATTTTTAAGGTGGGCAGTGTTGGGAATTATGAAGGAGAAATAAATTGTGTTCAAGGATAATCTGGTTCAGTTGCGAAAACTATTGCAGATGACTCAGGAGGATGTTGCAGAAAAGCTCGGCGTTACGAGGCAATCCGTTGCCAAATGGGAAGCCGGAGAGAGCGTTCCTGATCTTGATAAATGCAAACAGCTTGCTGATATTTTCGGAGTGTCTTTAGATGACCTGGCCAATTATGAGCCCGAGGAGAACATGGGATTTGCCGTTCCGCCTAAGGGCAAGCACCTATTTGGTCTTGTAACAGTAGGAGATAAGGGCCAAATAGTGATTCCTGCCAAAGCCAGAAAGCTGTTTGAAATATCTCCCGGAGACCAGCTGGTTGTTCTGGGAGATGAAGGACAGGGAATCGCCATAGTAAAAGCCGAGAGCTTCCTGTCACTGGCCGGTATGATTGCAAAACTAAAAGGAGTCACTATCTACTGCCTTTTTGAAAAAGTCAAACGCTGCGCCTCAGCCTTGGCAGGCCGTTGCGCAGCGACTTGGTTTTTACGGCATAATGCACGAAGGAGCTGAATGACGGGCCTTTAGGTTATAAAACAGGGAGCTGGTCGAGCGTTAACATCCTATCGTCTCTATAGGTTCTCTGTAAGAGCGCCGGCTGGTTATCTTCCATCAGCCACTTGCTGTGCCACGGCATCACCCATGACCACATCGCATCCTCATCAAAGAACTGATCCGGCTCAGGGAAGATACCGCACTCGTGAAACGCCAACGGCTTGGTTTTGCACAAACGGCGGCATTTTCGATAGGACTCCGCATGGGTTGTCACGCTGCGATAAGTATCGGAACCGATCACGTCGCAGTATTCATCTCCGGGATACCAACCGTCCAATACATCATCCGCATACCCCAACACCCATATCAGATTTTTCAGGCCATAATCCTGGGTATACATTCGGTACATTTCGCGCCAGAGTCTGACAAACCATTCTCCGCCGTTCTTCCCCCACCAGAACCAGCCACCGTCAAATTCATGAAAGGGACGCCACAAAACCGGAATATTCGCCTCTTGCAACATCAGAAGTGCCTTTGCGGTATTGTTCCATCTGTGAAAAAGCAGCCTGTTCTCTTCGGTTCCGTATGTCAACAACTTTTCAAAATCAGGCGTTTCCTCTTTACATTCCTGATATCCGATGCCTTCCACTCCGGTGTGCCAGCAGATCGTGACGATCCCGCCCTGTTCATTCCAGCGGATGGCTCTTTCGTTTACGCCTTCGTAATCATCATGAATATAATCAAGGCCACGGACCGCAGGAAGTTTGCCGGTCACCTTAAGGAGATACTCCATCTCCTGCTCATGCTTCCCCCTTACAGGCGTCTCCTGCTGCGCCAATAGTATATTCTTTCCCCTGATATCATTCAGATAATCATATAGCCTTTGTGCCCTGTCTGTGGCGCCGGGAGTACATAAAGCGGCCTTGTGAATGACCCCCTTCTTTTCAGTGGTATCCATGCTCATTTCCTCTTACACCAGTAATTGGGTCTGGCAAAGTTTCATTTCTTCTCCCTCTATCTGACGGTCTGCCGTTTACTGGCGGTTTCATAATTTCCATGTGCATATTATACGCGCGTAATGGAGGGTTTACTTATCGGCTTTTGATGTTGGGTTCATCACTTTTTGACCGCCCGGGTCGCAGATCACGGAGCTGCCACATCGGAACACGCTTTCCGATAAAGTGTTTATTCTGTTGTAAATACTATTTTTTTGTACAACTTCTGGTATAATAAAGCCCATGGAAATGCTCCTTATCTCTACAAAAACATACATAACATGAACTTCTATTCCGGCATAAAGCACTACGGAGGAGCGATATAATGGAATTCAAAGAAGGATGCGGCTGGAAAGCCTGTTATGATAAGGAAAGAAATCTTTATACAGCTGAACGCGGTGGGGTAGGCGCGTATCATTTGTATGAAATCACAAAGGAGATTTATGATCAGCTGGAAAATGGAGTATCTGATGATGAGGTATACAAATTAATCACGGAAGGACGTCACTTGTATATGGATGTAAATGACCGCTGCGGCCCCCCATATACGGTGGTCTTAGATCATGATTACAGCACATTATGTCCCTGGGCAAATGTGGTTTCAAGCGGTAAGGTTTGGCCGGATGAACTGACCGATGCGGCCGTAGAGATCTTTGAGTCGGAGAAAAACAATCGTGAGCAGCGGCGAAAAAAACGTGATGAGCGGGAAAAGAATGGATCTGAGGAGGTGATCCATTTATGAAATGTATCAGCTGCGGCGGCGAGGTAGGACTCACCGACGAGAAATGCCCCTTTTGCGGCAGAGTAGTCACAGAAACTGCCGGATACCGGACGGATCTTAAGGATTACAGGGAAAAAAGCGAGAAGATAAAGCGCAGGCTTGCGGAGGTCCTTGCCGGAAATATCCCGCTCATCATCAGCGCGGTGGTGATGCTGGCACTGCTGATCGCCAACGGTATCGCTTTTTATGTCAAGGATAATGCCTATACCTTCCGCTCGGACGCCATGCGGGACGAGTCGGTAAAGAATTACGACGCATATTCAGCGGAAATAGAAAAGTACCTGGAAGCCGGAGACTATTCCGGTTTTGTTGCGTTTAAGGAGTATCATAACATCGCGGAATGGGAGGCTCCTTATGATGATCTGAAGCTGCTGTGGGAGATTGCGTACAGGTATGATTCCCTTGTCTCTAATGTGGAATCGGCGGTGATGTTCGGGCAGGATGCCAGAAGATACCGGCCGCAGGATGATATCTCCGACTGCCAGTACGCGATCCATGGCTTTTATCATGAATATGAAGCCAGGCAGACTGAGATCGAAGGCGATACGTACGAGGCGTATATCCGTGATATGAAGGAGAAAGCGGATATTCTGCTTAAGATCTATCTGGGGATCGATGACGCGGACAGGGATGCTTTCCTGGCGGCCTCCGACATCGAACAGGAAGCGTATCTGGAGGGGGTGCTCATAGATGAAAAAGAATAAAACCGCGGTCTTTATGATCTCGATTGTCGTGAATATTCTCCTGGCGCTCCTGCTCCTTGTTACGGGACTGGAGGCAGGCGAAAAACTTCACTTCATTTATGTGGAAGAAGATACGATCAGACCGGACGGCCTCAGGAGTTATCTGGAAAGAGAAAACTATGGCGTGGCAGCCTCTCTTTCCCACCCGATCAGGGGCGGAGCAGAGGTGGCGGATGAGTATCTGGATTACTACATGCTCGGAGAATACGCAGATCTGCTGTTTCAGAAGGAAATCTTTGCGGAGGCCGGAAACACCGGGACAGTGAACAGCTTCGAGAATCGGTTGGAGGAGATACGCAGAGAGATGCCGGACGATGTCACCCTGTTTGACAAGATCGATCTGAGTGCCCGAAATGCAATCAGGAAGTGAAAAGACAATGAAATCGACGATCATCTGTAAAACCTGCGGGGCCGAGTATGATGTGTCCCGCGTCCGCTGCCCTTATTGCGGGACGGCATATGCGCCGGCAGAGGAAGAAGAATACATGGACCGGCTGGAGGAGATCAGGGAAGATCTGCACCGGCAGGTGGAGAAGGACAATACGCAGCCCGAAAGAAAGAGGAGCTCCGCAATTCCTTCCGAGGTGCATCATGCGCAGAACATGCGCAGGTTTGGCAGGAAATACGCAGCAACGGAAAAAGAAGTTAACAGGTTTGCACGGTCAGTGGAGGGACTGGGCTGGAAAGCGGCGATCCTGATCGTGCTTCTGCTGGGAATCATCATAACAACCGTAGTGTCATCCATGAACTATGCCGATCCCGATGAGGATGAAGCGGCCAGACGCGATGCGGAGAACCATGCGGCTGCCTATGCGGAGGATGCGGACGGATTTCTTGAGCGCGGAGAATATACGGAGTATGTGAGCTTTCTGTATGCACACGAACTTATGAATTTTCCGCCGGAAGAGTTTCAGCGCTTTCAAAGAGTGCAGAATGTCGCCAGAGAGTATTATGAGTGCATCAAACTGATGGAGGAAATGATCCTGCGTTCGGATGATCCGGAGTACTTTGACGGTCTGGATACGGATATCCGGAATTTCTGCATGTATCTGACGGGCTTCTGTGAAACCCTGGAAGCACAGAAAAGCGCGGAAAAGGATGAAAAGTATCTGGCCAATATTCTGGATATGGATACCGAGCTGCATGCCGCGATGCGTGCCTGTTTTTCCATGGATGAAGAAGGGGTGCGGGAGCTGCTTGATATGAGCCAGACACAGAAGGCGGTCAGGATCCGGGAGGTGCTACGGCATGAATAAAAAGCTGAAAGTGATTCTGAATATCCTGATCGTTGTCGCGTCGATCGTTTTCTTTTTCTGCATCATAAACCTGATCCTTTCGATCAGATACGCGAACCGGGATGTGGAGGATCCGGCAGAGACCTATGCGGGCGTGTTTGAATATGAACTCGAACACAGAGCTTACGGTGAGATCATGGGGGATTATTACGTGCGGAGGCTGGATGCCTTTACTCCGGAAGCCGGCTACGAGGATCTGTACCGGGTGGCAGAGTATGCGCACAGCGCGTTTATGATCATGGTCTGTGAAGAAAAGAATGATCCGGAAAAGGCGTCGCTGTACGGAAAGAAGGCCGAAAGCCTGCGGAGTGAGCTGGGAGCCTATGCATACACCGCTGATGAAGTGGATGAGATGATCGGCAAAAGATGATAGAAACTGTTTGAAAATGCAGACTGAAACCTTGGATGACTTCGCCGGTGAAATCACAGGAGATTGCGATGAACAGATTGTGGTACAAAACAGCGACGAATGACTGGAACAGCGCGCTTCCGCTCGGAAACGGGTACATGGGAGCAATGTGCTTCGGAGGAACGCTGATCGACAGGTTTCAGCTGAATAATGACAGTGTCTGGTGGGGCGGAGTGCGTGACCGCATCAATCCCGATGCAAAGGAAAACATTCCGGTCATACGAAGACTGATACGTGAAGGCCGGATCCATGAGGCGGAGGATTTTGCAAATGAAACAATGGCAGGTATCCCTGAATATCAGAGCCATTTCGAGCCTCTCGGAGATCTGTTTCTGATCCCCGAAGGAAATGAACGTATCCAGTTCCTGGGCATCCGCGAATACTGGAGCGGACAGCTTAACCGCATCGAAGAACTCCCGGATTATGTGCGCGAGCTTGATATTGACAGCGGAGTGCATAAAGTCAGCTACACGAAAGACGGGGTGAAGTTCGTGCGTGAGAGTTTCATTTCCTGTCCGGACAGGGTGATGGTCATAAAGTGCAAGGGAACCCCGCTGCGGATCTTTCCCGAACGCGGGAATCAGTGCGAGAAGGTTTACAGACTCTCTGATGACACGCTCTGCATGGAGGGACGCACGGGAGCGGACGGCGTGAGATTCTGCATGGTCATGCGGGCGGTAAAGGGAAATCCGCATATCAAGGGAAGAATGCTGCACGTGAACGGGGACGCGGAGATCCTCATCGCTTCCCAGACGGATTATTACTGTGAAGACTATGTCGCAGATGCCGTAAGGACACTTGATAAGGCCGGCCGGCTCGGGTATGAGCAGCTCAGGCAAAGACACATCGATGATGTGACAGCCCTCATGAGCAGATGCAGACTCTCCATAGCGTGCGAGGACAGGGATCAGGTTCCTACGGATGAAAGATTAAAGGCCGTTCAGAACGGAGGGACGGATGACGGACTGATCAATCTTGCCTTCTCCTACGGAAGATATCTTCTGGTCTCATCGAGCAGGCCTGGAAGCCTTCCGGCAAACCTGCAGGGAATCTGGAATGACAGCTTCACGCCGGCCTGGGACAGCAAATTTACGATCAACATCAATGCCGAGATGAATTACTGGCCTGCCGAAGTGACCGGTCTGTCCGAATTGCATGATCCCCTTTTTGCGCTCATCAAGACCATGGTGCCGCGCGGCAGAGAAGCAGCCTCGCGGATGTACGGAGCAAGAGGATGGGTTGCGCATCACAATACCGATATATGGGGTGATTGCGCGCCGCAGGACACATGGCAGGCGGCAAGTTACTGGCAGATGGGCGCGGCCTGGCTGTGTCTCCACATACTGGAGCATTACCGGTATACCGGCGATAAGGGTTTTCTGGAAGAGTATCTGCCCATCATCAAAGAGGCGGCACTGTTCTTCGAAGACACCCTGATCGAGAACGAAGAAGGCAGGCTTGTGGTATCGCCTTCTGTTTCGCCGGAAAACACCTATATCCTGGAAAACGGTGAAAGCGGCATGATGTGCGAAGGCGCATCCATGGATGCGCAGATCCTGTATGAACTGTTCCGCGGATTGATCGAAACAGAAGCGATAAACGATGAGGAAAAAAGGCGTTACATTGCCATACTTGATAAACTGCCCAAACCGCAGATCGCAGGGAACGGAACCATATGCGAGTGGGCAAAGGAATACGATGAAGTCGAGATCGGTCACAGACATATATCACATCTTTTCGCATTGTATCCCGGGAGGCAGTTCTTCGACTGCGGGAATAGAGATGAACTGCTTAAGGCCGCGCGTGCAACGATAGAAAGAAGACTGTCCAACGGCGGAGGACATACCGGCTGGTCCAGGGCATGGATCATCAATATGTGGGCAAGACTGGGTGACGGTGAGCAGTGTTATGAGAATATCTATGCGCTTCTGAGAAAATCCATGCTTCCCAATCTGTTCGATAATCATCCGCCGTTCCAGATAGATGGCAATTTCGGTCTGGTCTCAGGCATCGCCGAAATGCTTCTTCAGAGTCACGAGGGCACGGACAGGCTTCTTCCGGCACTTCCGAAAGAATGGCGTTCGGGAAAGATCACGGGACTTCGTTCGCGCTCGGGCAGGACATACGATATCGAGTGGCGGGACGGAAAGCTTGTTTCGCATGACGACAACGTGTAGAAGAGGACGACACCCATGAATATATTGGCTGAAAGCAGACAAGAGCCTTGGAAGCGGTGTGATCAAGGCGTCCTATGATGACGACACCAACACGGTGACACTGGAAACAGACGGAAACGTAAACGGCGATATCACCGTCCTGGCCAATCCGTTCCTCATGGATTTTCAATGATTGACCGCACGAGTTGACCGATGCCGCGGCGAAACTCGTCTGATTGACAGCATTTCCGCATGCGAAAGGGGGCTGCATACGCGCAGCCCCCTTCGGTCATTCCTTATTCGGTTTTTTGTTTCCGCAGGGTCACTTCACGATGTCTGTGGTTCCGTCCTTCTTGACCACCTCGATCTTGCAGCCGAAACCGAAGGCTGCAATCGCGCCGGCGATGAGCGCCCAGGGTGCCGCGACGGCTCCGATGATCCCTCCGATGATTCCGACATTCACGGGGACGCTCAGGACAATCTGCTCATCCTTCGAGATCTGGATCCGATCGACGTTTCCTTCCTCAACCGTGTCCTTGATCTTCCTGATGATGTCGTCGACCTTCTCCTTTGTCTCGTCATTGCCGGTACCGGAGAATTTCTCGATCGCCTTGTCGGGATCGTTGTCTGTCTCTGCAAGAAGAGCCTTGGCTGCTGCATAGTCCAGACCGGTTGCGTTCATGACCTTTTCGATTACCTCAATTGTCAGTTCCATCTCTTCCTCTCTTTCCGGGGCTTTTGCCCCTGTTTGCGGCTCCCGGAGCCGGTTTACGGTGCCAAGCCTGTCTGAATTTACCGGATCACTCTGCCGTTGGCATCAACGATATCCTGCGCATATGTCTGGACTCCGTTGTAAAGATCCTGTGCACGTGTCCTGGCGCCATCGATGGCATCCTGGGCACGATACCGGAAATCGCTTCCTGCATCACTCCGGCCGCTCAAGCTGCGTCCGATAAGAATGCCGATGCCCACCAGAATCGCGACGGGGAGAACCTTCACCGCAAGACCTGCCACGGCACCGATCAGCCCGAACATGCCACCGATAATGGAAAAAACGATGGCCATTCCGATCAGCCAGCCGATGATCTTTCCGAAGACACGAAGGCCAAACCCAAGCACCCGGAAGATATAGGCCGCCACCGCGAACAAAATAATCATCGTCAACATCGTAAACTCCTTTCTGCGGAATCAACGCTCATCCGCTTGATGAAAAAGAGTATAGCGCGTATGACCGGGAGAATAAACATCCGTATTGACGAAAACCATGCGTCTAATTCTCAGTTTTGGCAAAATAAGCGGTATTTACGAAAAATCATCCTTAAGAGCCCCGGTCATTCTTCAATATGTTCGGCGATCTTCCGGAGATTCTCGATGATCGGCAGATGCTGCGGGCAGACACCCTCGCATTGGCCGCAGGCAAGGCAGTCTGTCGCCTTTCCGCCTTCGCCGCTCAGGAGTTGCGGATAATCGGAGTATTTCACGCTCCATTCGCTGACTTCCAGATCATCGAAGGTGTTATCGTTGTACATCTTGAAATACTTCGGGATCGCGATCTTCATGGGACAGCCCGAAGTGCAGTAAGAACATGCGGTACAGGGGATCGCCAGCTTGCTGATGATCATCTTTCCCGCCTTCAGACACAGGTTCTTTTCATCCTCTGACAGAGGCTTGAAATCCGCCATGTAAGAGGTGTTGTCCTCCATCTGTTCCATACTGCTCATGCCGGAAAGAACAACCATGACATCGTCCAGACTGGCAACAAATCTTATCGCCCAGCTTGGCGCCGACATCTCGGGATCCTGCTGCGTAAAGAGCTTCTCCACATCCTCAGGCAGCCTGGCCAGAGTGCCTCCCCTTACCGGTTCCATGACGGTGACAGGCTTTCCGTGTTTTACAGCCACCTCGTAGCATGCCCTCGACTGAACCCACTCGCTCTCCCAGTCAAGATAATTGATCATCAGCTGCACAAACTCCATCTCCGGATGTTTTGTCAGGATCTCATCCAGCAGCTCCGGCGTGTCATGAAAAGAGAATCCGGCATGCCTGACAAGTCCGGCTTCCTTTTTTTCAAGCAGCCAGTGAAAGCAGTCCAGTTCTTCATAGATTTCCAGAAGCTCGGCATCAATTCCGTGGATCAGATAGTAGTCGAAGAAATCCACGCCGGTCTTTCTCATCTGCTCATAAAAGATCTTATCCCGGTCTTCTCTGGTCTTGATGTATTCGCCGTGAAGCTTGGTGGCAATGGTAAAGCTGTCCCGTGGATATCGATCCACCAGAGCGGTTTTTACCACATTTTCACTGTTGAAATCATGGTACATCCAGGCAGTGTCAAAATATGTAAATCCCCTTTCAAGGAACACATCCACCATCCGGCACACCTGCTCCACATCGACAGATGCCTCATCGGAAGGATCCAGCAGCGGCATGCGCATCAGACCAAAGCCCAGTTTTTTCTTCGGTTTAAAGTCCATAAGTCCTCGCTCCTTTCATTCTGATATGTCGAAAAATCCAAGTGTCTTCAGCATGGCGATCGCATGATCGATGTACTCCCTGTCCGTGATATTCCAGTTGAATCCCAGTCTGTACAGTGCTTTGACGGTAAACTCATTATCCACGTCGTTTTCAACAATACGCTCATCATGATCTGTTTTGTAGTTTACCAGGGGAGATACAAAGCGGTTGATACGTTCATCCGCAAGAGCTCTGCGCAGCCTCTCATTGAAATCCTTTTCATCCACCACATCCACTTTCAGTTCATTGTCATTGAGCGCCTGCACCAGGTCTCCCATTCTGATCGTGTGGGAGTTGTAAGCATGAAATACCGTGAATTCACTGTTTGTGCCGGCCAGAAGCACCGTAGCTCTGGCAACCTCGTCGATCGGCGAGAACTCATCCATCTCATCCATTTCCTGTACAGGGAAGCATCCGAGAACCACATAGGACTTCAGTGTATTCATGAAATTGTTCGTCTTGAAGTTGATCTGGAATTCACCGTCCTCATATCTGCTCATGAGATTGCCCATACGGATGATCTTTGCATCCAGGCCCTTCTTTTCTATGGCGTCAAGAATGAGCTTCTCGCCCAGATATTTCGAATAAACATAGCCGTTGGATTCCACCTGCTGTCCGATGTCAAAGACACACTCAAAAAGTGTTGTCTCTCCCTGATCGTCCACATTTCTTTCGCCGCATACGGAAACCGTGGAGATGTGTATCAGACGGATGCCCTTTTCAAGACACAGCTCCACAAGATTACCGACAGCGTGGAAATTCACCTTCTTCAGGAAATCCAGTTCGGCAAAATGCTTGACGGAAGCCGCGCAGTTGATCACCGTATCAATGTCATATCCCGCAAGGCCCATGATGCTTTCTTTATCTGTAACATCTCCTTCCACAGCGATGATACGGTCACCAAATAATTCTTCATCCAGGTCATCAAAGTAGTAGAAAAACTCGTGTTTCAGTCTGCTGTCGGCATCGGTTTTGCCGCCGCGAAGCAGGCAGTATACTATTTCGGCTCCGGCGTCGATCAGCTCCCGCAGCACATGAATTCCCAAAAAGCCCGTGGCGCCGGTCAGAAGGACAGTCCCCGGACGCTCGCTTCTGATACCATCGAGGTACTGCGGCCGGTTGTGGGCAAGCGCTTTTTCATGTTCATTTTCAGAGACCTTTTTCTCATCCTCTTTACGCTCAGTATGTTCCGGTACCTTTTCCTGCCCCCACTGCTCAGTCATCCTGGAAAAAACATGCTGAGCCAGCCGCCCCGGTGTGGGCTCATCAAAGATATCCTGATACACAACGGGATAATCCTTGACCATCAGCGCCATCATCAGCTTTGCAGCCAGAAGAGATGTTCCGCCGAATTCAAAGAAATTGTCATCCTCTCCGAAGCTGTCATTTTTCAGGACCTTTCTGTATATCTCCAGGACCTGTTCCTTAAACACCACAAACTGCTTCGATGCGTCTGCTGTTCCTGCCGCTCCTTTCTCTCCTTCTGTCTTTGCGGACGCGTTCGGAACCTCCGTCTTTTCACTGACCGCAGGTTCTGCCCGGAATTTTCTTACCTCCGGCAGAGCAAGCAGATCCCCTGTTGTTCCTACTGTCAGCAGGCCTCTTATCACCGCTTCCATGAGGCTGCAGAAGCGCTCCATGACGGCCTTTGAATACATGGCCGGGTCATACTCGAACTCATAGCGCACCCGGTTATCCTTTAGATAGATATCAAGGCCGAAGGGCGATTTGGACCGGGCGTCGGCTATGGAAAGCTCCTTCTCCCTGGCTTCTTTTCCGCCGATAAGGAGTGTATCCTCACTGTCCAGATCACCCTGGTACGCGAAAAGCACATCGGAGTTCAGGCCGTAGGTGCTGCAGATCTCAGCAAAGCTGAAGATGTCATGGACCATGGCATTAACCAGCATGCTCTGGCATTCACCTATCTGCTTTACCACACTCATTTCAGGCATCGCTTTGATGCATACGGGAAGGGTCTTGACGAACATTCCGATACTGCGCTTCAGCCTGCTGTCTTTCCTGCCGTTATAGATCGTCGCAAACACCGCGCTGTCCGCCCCGGTGCAGACTTTGAGCGAAAATCCCATCGCTGCGGTAAAGAACGCGTTAAGTCCCAGACGGTTATTCTCGCAGAAAGAACGGATCTCTTCGGCCGGTATATTGCCGGTCATCGTGCAGCTTCCGCTGTCAGCGCTGTTTTCGGCCTTTTCCCGGGGAGGAAGCGTAACCTTTCCGCAGCCGCCGAAGATCCTGTCGTGCCACTCCTTTGCCTTCGTAAGCCGGTCCGATCCTCTTTCCTTTTCCTCCAGAAGAGCTGCCTCAAAGCAGGTAAACTGCTCCGTTTGCGGTTCTTCTCCCATATAGGCACTGTCAATATCCTCCAGAAGGATATTGAAGGATTCACCGTCATTGACGATGTGATGGGTGTCAATGAATAGATACTTTCCCTCCGCAGTGTCGTACAGCCCGATCCTGCAGAGCGGCTCACCGGAGGTCAGATCGAACGGACGGATCAGTTCCTCATCAGAAGGCAAAACCGTGCCTTCGAGGATCTGCGCCTTTATCCCGTCGCTGCGCAAAGCATAGACATCTCCGTCTTCATTCGTCCTCAGCGTCATGGACAGATAGGGATGCGCCATCAGGGTCTTTTCTGCCGCAAGCCGCAGCCTTCCCATTTCGGTTTCCGGAGCGAGCTCATACAGGAACGGCATGTTGTAGACGGTAGTGTCCCTGTAATGAATACTCTCGACAAAAATCCCCCGCTGCGTCATGGACAGCGGATATTCCTTTCTGAGTTCAAACTCGTCTTCGTCATCATCGGCGTTCAGAAGTTTTTCTATATCAATGATCGTTTTGGTCTCAAACAGTTCGGCGATGGTGACATTTCTGCCAAACTCTCCGGCCAGCATGGTGCACAGCCTGATACATCCAAGAGAGGACAGCCCCGCGGAGAAAAGATCCGTCGTGATTCCCAGGGAAACCTCTCCGATGACCTTTCTGACCATATCAAGAATGATCTTCTGACGATCGGTCCTGGGCGGAACAACCTGTTCCTCCTCCATTCCGGGATCGGGCAGAGCCTTTTTGTTGATCTTGCCGTTTGCGGTAAGAGGCATCTCATCAAGCTGTATGAAGACCTGGGGGACCATATAGGCGGTCAGCTTCGTGGAAATATAAGCCTTAAGCGCCTCTGTTTCGATCTCATCATCCGCGGTGAAGTAGGCAGCCAGATACTCTGTCTCCTTCTTTATCACGATGACGATCGTAGATCTTATGCCGGGATAGGAACCGATTACGCTCTCAATCTCGCCCAGTTCCACGCGCAGGCCCCTCAGCTTCACCTGATTGTCGATCCTGCCATGATACTCGATATCGCCGTTTTCCCTGATGCGGACAAGATCCCCGCTCCTGTAGGCAGGCATACCGAGCAGCCTGATGAAGTTCTTTTTCGTCAGATCGTCTCTTCCGATGTAGCCCCGTCCCACACCGTCACCCATGATCACCAGTTCACCCAGGGCGCCGAGTCTCTGAAGGCGCCCGTCTCTGTCAACGGTGGCGGCATGAACGTTTACGTTGGGAATTCCGATGGTAATATTGTCTGTATCCTCAATGATCTGCATGGTACAGCTGATGGTCGCCTCCGTGGGACCGTAGCCGTTCATGATACAGATATCGGGATTGATCTCCTTAAGCTTGTCAAAAAGAGCCGGCGGGAAGGCTTCCGCTCCCATGTCCACGCTCCTTAAAGCCTTCACTGCGTTCGTAAAGACATCCGTAAACTCACCCATATCCAGCATGTTCATCAGATAGCTGGGGGTACAGCTCATGACATCGACGCCGTTATCCGTCATAAGCTTTCCGAGCAGGACAGGATTCATGATCTCTTCATGGGTCGCGAGCACCACGGTCATGCCGTTTGCAAGGGGAACAAACTCCTCCATGATGGAAAAGTCAAAAGTGAGGGCAGCGATGGCGAGACTCACATGGCCTCTTTTTGTGTAGCCCAGGATCTCATGGTTCTTCTCATCATCATCCACGAAATTCACCAGGTTCTTATTGGTGAGCATAACGCCCTTGGGTTTTCCGGTGGAGCCCGAGGTGTAGATCACATAGGCAAGGGCATCACAGGAAACCTCTGCGTTCAGGTTTTCCTTTTCCCCTTCCTTTACCGCATCCTCAACGCATACGAACGCAACTCCGCTTCCGGCAAAGGAGTCAAACATCTCCGAATGGCTTTCCAGAATGCTTCTTTTTGTTACCAGCAGCTTTGCTCCGGAATCCTCAAGGATAAAACGTATTCTGTCCTCGGGATACTCCGGATCGATCGGAAGGAATGCACCGCCGCTTTTAAGTACGCCCTGCCTCATGACATAGGCATAGCTGTCCCGCTCCGCCATGACGGCCACAATGCGCTCTTCCTTCGCCCCCCTGCGTCTGAGAACAGCGCCCAATGCATTGGCTTCCTCATTCAGTTCCTTATAGGTCAGGGTTCTGTCTGTTGCCACAAGGGCTTTTCTCTCCGGATTCTTCTCCGCGGCGTCCTGAAGGAGACGGTATGCGGGCCTTTCCTTCACAGGGAAGGCACTGTCGTGAAGATGAAGGATCTTCTCTTCATCAGCCCCGGTGGTCAGGCGCACTTCTCCAAGCCGCACCCTGGTAAGAAACTCCCCGGTAATAATATCCATCATGCGTGCCAGTCCGCTTATGGTATATTCGGAATAAACGGAAGGATCATACTCGAGCTCGTAGACCACTTTGGACCCGTCAAGGCTCGCTTCGACGGAAATGTCAGACATCGCCTTGGAAGCCCGGAGAGTTTCAAGGCTTGCAAATTCACCGCCCAGCCTTGCTCCGTGCTCGTATTCTCCCTGGTAGACAAACATGATATCCGCCTTGATATCATAAGCGTTCCTGATCTCGGCAAAGCTGTAGATATCATTTGTCATTGCACACAGCAGAAATCTCTGACATTCTTCTATGGACTCCGAAACCGTTTTGGACGGATCGCACGCCAGACAGACCGGCAAAGTCTTTACCAGCATGGAAACACTGTCAGATAATCTGGAGTCACTCCGTCCGTTATAGATCGTCGTAAAAATGGCATTCTCAGAAGCTGTATAGGCCTTGAGTGCCAGACCGAAGGCCGTGACAAAAAATGCATTGATCGAAAGCGACTTCTCCTCACAGAAAGCTCTGATCCGATCCGCATCCGTCTCTCCGTCGATCCGTCCGTAGGCGATGTGTTCCTCTTTCCTTCCGTCCCTGACAGGAAGGGTCTCTCCTCCGCAGCCGTCAAAGATGCCATCGTACCAGGCCTTTGCCTTTTGGAGCCGGTCGCTTTCTCTTGCAGCCTTCTCGTCGAGAGCAAACTCATATCCCGTAAATTTTTCTACTTCTACTTCTTCTCCGTCATAGGCTCTGTCGATGTCTCTTTTCAGGATGTCCAGTGACCCGCCGTCGCTTACGATGTGATGGGTATCCAGAAAGAAATAGCTGCCGTCGCCGGTTTCATAGATCTCGGCCCGGAAGAGGATTTCCCCGCCTTCCAGTGCAAACGGTCGGACCAGTTCCTCCCCGGCAGGGAGCGTATCCCGGCGGATGATCTGCGTTTCAAATGCAAGGTCATCCCTTCTTTTGGCGTGAACAGATCCGTCTTTGTCTTTTACAGGCTCCATGAACAGATACGGATGCGCTGCCACAGCTTTGTTTACTGCGGTTGCCAGCTTCGAGGGATCTACACCGGCGCCGAGCTTATAGAGTTCGGGAAGGTTATAAGTAGTACTTCCCGGATAGCGCATGCATTCGATATATATCCCCGCCTGCGTCATGGAAAGCGGATATTCTTCCCTGAGGGAATAATCCCTTGTCCCTTCACTTTCCTTCAGATGCTTTTCGATTGCCTGTACAGAAGCATGATCAAATATATCCGAGACCTTGATGTTCTTTTCAAACTGCCCGGACAGCAGGGCGCAGAGCCTTATGCAGCCGACAGAGGAAAGTCCGTAAGCAAAAAGATCCGACGTGATCCCGACAGGTACATCACCGATCACCTCTTTGACTGCTTCAAGGATCTTTTCCTGCGTTTCATTTTCGGGAGGTACGATCTCCTCTTCCATCATAACTGCTTCCGGGAGCGCCTTTTTATCGATCTTGCCGGAAAGGTTCATGGGCATCTCATCAAGCTGCAGGAAGGCCTGTGGGACCATATAGGCAGTGAGGTATGACGAAAGGTATGACTTAAGGCTCTTAATATCCACCTTTACATCCGCAGTGAAATACGCAGCCAGGTAATCCGTCTCGCCCTTTGCCACGATGACGATACAGCTTCTTACACCGGGATAGTTTCCAAGCACGCTCTCGATCTCGCCGAGTTCTACGCGCAGGCCGCGCAGCTTGACCTGATTGTCGATTCTTCCGTGGAATTCAATTTCTCCATCCTCCCTGATGCGCACCAGATCTCCGCTCCTGTAGGCAGGAAGTCCCAGAAGGGTGATGAAATTTTTCTTGTTCAGATCCTCTCTTCCGACATATCCTCTTCCGACACCGGCCCCCATGATGACAAGTTCGCCCAGGGCTCCCGGCTCCTGAAGACGGCCCTCTTCGTCGACGGTCGCCATTTTCACATTTGCCAGCGGATATCCGATCGTAATATCCTCGGCGCTGTGAACTTCCTTCAGGGTAGATGTCACGCAGCACTCGGTAGGACCATACGTGTTATATATGCAAAGTTCAGGATTGATGGCGGTCAGCTTGTCATAGAGCACAGGCGGAAATGCCTCAGAACCTACGTCTATACACTTCAGGTTCCTGATCGCCGGGGCAAAGGATTCAATCTCAGTGAGGTTCAGCATGTAGGTAGGTGTGCAGGTCATGGCCTCCACGTTGTTACTGAGAATGAGATCTCTCATCTGCTGTGCGTCCATGATCTGGTCCATCGTGGCAAGCACCACCGTCTGTCCGTGCCCCAGAGGGACGAACTCTTCAAGCACGGATACATCAAAAGTAAATGCCGCCATGGCAAGCGTGACGCTTCCAAACTGTGTGAAAGCCCTGGCTTCCCTGTTTTTGATGTTGTCATCCGCCAGGTTTGCAAGATTTCTGTTTTCGATCATCACGCCCTTCGGCTTTCCTGTGGAGCCTGAGGTGTAGATAATATAGGCAAGGGCTTCCCCGGGAACATCAATGTTCAGATTGTCCCTGCTGCCCTGTGTGAGAGCCTGCATGACATCGATTACGGTGACCCCCGCATCCGCAAGGGATGCCGTCAGTGCTTTGCGCCTGTCCATGATCTCCCCGGTGGTGACCAGGAGCTTACAGTCTGAATCCTTGAGAATATACAGGATCCTTTCTTCCGGATAATCAGGATCTATGGGCATAAAGGCGCCGCCGCTCTTTAACGCGCCTTCTCTCATCACATAACCATAGCTGTTCCTGTCAGCAAGGACGGCGATCTTTGACTCGATATCGGCACCGTTGTCCCTCAGTACATGGCCCAGGGCATTGGCTTCCTCATTCAGTTCTTTATATGTGACGGCCCTGTCAACAGCGATCAGTGCTGTTCTGTCAGGATATTTCCCGGCCGAGTCCTGAAGATGGCGATACCCGGGTTTGTACTCACAAGAAATCGAGGTATCATAAAGATTCAGGATTCTCTCTTCGATCGTGAGTTCTTTCATTGTTCAGTTCTCCTCTTTATCTGTACCGCTCAAAACCATCATAAGCCGCCTTGCTCCGAGAAACTCGGACCTGATGCAGACATCCGTTACAAGTTCGTCATCATCTTCATCCTGTTCCGATATATCCGGATTTGCCCCGATGTAATCCTTTTTGGATTCATAGCGCAGGATCACCCCCCGCATGCCGTCATCGCGTTCAAGTATGGAATAGCTGGTCTGCAGGGAAACGCCTTCGGGAACAGAGGCCATCAGCGGCCGGAACATTTTTTCCTCCACAAGTCCCAGCTCCTTTCCTGAAAGGAGCTCTCCGGACAGTTTTTTCAGCTCTTCGACGAGGTTTTTGTCAAACGTTCCTCCGGTCAGAAGAAGCAGGTTTTTCTGACAGAAAAGGGAGATCCCTTCAGGTAAATGATCGCAGAAAAAGCACAGATAGACAAGGGCGGCGAAACCGCCGATCACGATGCCATACCAGGGGGCGTCCATACCAAAGCGGGAATTCAGGAGCAAAGTAAAGATGATCTGTACGACAGACTGGATGATCAGCGCCAAAGTGGCTTTTGCTTCCCCTCCTATCGCAGAGAGATAATCGATCATAAGCGTGTATATCAGTGTGATCAGTGATCCGACACTGATAAGCCGGATCGCAAAGGGAAGAGACTGAAGCATGACGGGATCATCAATACCATAAGGCACGATCACAAGATCGGGGAACAGGCACAGGATGACAACCACCGGGAAAAGCATGGCAAATCCGTACTTTGTCAGCATTCGTTTGACCATAAGCATGCCGCTTTGATTCTGCTCTCCGTCATAAGCAGCTGCCATGGGATAGATCGCGTCCGTCGCTCCTGCGATAACGATGGTGATCACAAGCTGGAGATTCTCTATCACGGCAGAATTGCTTATTCCCATTGTTCCGCCGTTTTCCCGAAGTACAAAATTCTGTATCACAAGCTGCACCGCGAACATGCAGTACATTACCCCTTCGGCGCATCCCGGCTTGATGATCTCCGGATCACCGGGATCCCCCGGAACCCGTTTGAGCGGAACGATCCTGCACAGCCTGTCGGGTTTTCTGAAATGCAGAAGGTATACAAGGACACAGCACACAGAGCCGAATACCGTGCCAAATGCAACAACCCATATTCCGAAGTGGAACAAAAAGACACCGGCAAAGCTGACCACGACGTTTACAACAGCACCTGTAATATCGCCGGCCATAGCCAGGTTCTGGTTGTTGTCATTCGCCAGGATATAGTCTCCGGCAAAATTCAGGACCGGAAAGACCGATCCGATCAGTATCACCAGCAGGTATTCTCTGGCATAGGAATAGTTTTCAGGTGTTGCGCACAGTAACCTGAGCAGCGGATCGATGAAGATGATGCCTGCGATGCTTAAAATGACGGAAGCGATTGTCAGGAAGAGCAGGGTGCGGGTGAAAACCCGTGCCGCTTTGGCCTTTTCACCGCTTCCCGAGAATCTTGAGATCAAAACCCCGCATCCGATGCCGCCCAGAGCAGAAACAAGATTGAAAACATAGTTCACGGGTGTGATCGTTCCGATCGCAGACAGCGCTTCCTCCCCCATGGAGTTGGAAACACAGATCCCGTCCGCAAGAGGCGCGATCTGTGCAAAGATCATTCCCACCATAGGCGGAAAAATATATCTTATACTGCTGCGCCTGACAAATCGGTCTTCGAATTTATACTGGATCGTACTCATAAGCGCCAATCATTATACCAGACCTCCCGGCATCCCGCCATCCAAAATTCACCGATCTTTCGACCGGGGGAATCATCACAGCCACTTTTTCTTCTTAAAGAACAACAGGCAGCCGATGGCGATCAGAAGACTTATCACGATGATGACGGGATAACCCCATCTCCATTCCAGTTCCGGCATGTAGCGGAAATTCATCCCGTACCATCCGACGATCAGTGTAAGCGGCATAAAGATCGTAGTGACAACCGTCAGAATGGTCATGATCCTGTTTTGCTTAATATCCAGGTGTGCCTTGTACTGGTCCCTGATCTGCATCGTATAATCCCGCAGAGAATTCGAAGAATCATGAAGCCTCGCCATCCGGTTTAAGAACAACCGGAAATACCTGAGATTTTCATGCTTGAAGAAGTTGTTTTCATTTTCTTCCAATTCCTGCCCCAGATCAATGAGCTGCTCATAATGAATGCGAAGATCCCGGATATCGCTTCGGATGTCGTTCAAACGGACAGTCGGGAAGGTCTCCTCCCCATCCATGATGTTTTTCTCCATCGAATCCAGTTCCCGCTCGTATTTTTCCATAAGCCGCAGGTCATCCGTCACGATCTGATCCAGAAAATCATAGATGAACCGCTCAAGACTCGGGAACTTCCACTTTTTTGTACGCTGGACATTCCTTATCAATTCCTCCGCTTTTCCGCTGTCATCAATAAACACGATCCCCTTTTCGTCAAGTGCAAAGGCAAACCTGCTGTCGTCTGCCGACAGATCTTTTCTGTTCGGGATCGAGAATGACCCTGTAAGAGAATCGTAGTTCACTTCGGCCTTTGTCGTGAAGATCTCTGACATATCCGTGTCTATATCCATGCCCATTTCAAAACTGTCCCGATCCTGTTTCCACTCGCCGGAAGACAGCACCGCGACATATTGATTTTTCGTGGATTTCAACGCTTCCTTTTTGACTTCCTTCAAAGTCTCTTCGATCAGATAATACATGATAAGCTGTCCTCCGTTCTGATGTGCATGCACGCTGTCCAAATAATCCGGAATGCAGTTCTTCCGCTTCCCGCACCAAAGATTATACCAAAGCTTCAGCCAAGCAGCCTCTTCACGTCTTCTGTGCTCTCCGCAAAACGATCTGCCCCGGCCTCGATCAGCTGCGGTTTGTCACGAAAGCCCCACAGAACCGTGATCATGGAAAGACCGGCATTCCTTGCGGTGGCAACATCAATGTCGGAATCGCCGATATAGACCGCATCCTCTTTCGAAACACCCAGTTCGGATAAAGCAATCTCCACCAGCTCCGGTGACGGCTTTCTCGGAACGCCGTCGCGCGCACCTACGGCAATCGTAAACAGGCCATCGAAGTAATCCCTGACCAGTGCCTGCACGTTTTCATCGCTCTTGTTGGATACCACTGCTGTCAGGATCCCCGCGTCACGAAGGGATGCCAGCAATTCGCGGATCCCCGGATAGGGCCTCGTCTGCTCCGCGCAGTGCAGCGAGTAATATGCCTTATGACTCGACAGGACGGAGGCCTCCGTCTCCGGATCCGTCCCCTCCGGCACAGCCTTATGGATCAGATACACCATACCGCTTCCCAGAAACGAGCGCACCTCCGCGCTGCTCCGCTCCGGCAGACCATGCTCGCGCAGCGCATGATTCACGCTGCTTCTAATATCCTCCAGTGTGTCAAGGATGGTTCCATCCATGTCAAATACGACAGCCTTCATATCGCTCTCCCGTCAAATATGATTTGCTTCATATTATACGAAATTGCCCGGAATAAGCAAGAGAACAAGCGTTTGATACAAGCAAGGTAAGCTCCGGAACATATAAGACCATCAATCCGGTAAAGACGGAGATCGTCGGAACGCCGAAGAATGTGACGGCGAAGCCCAATGAGAGCGATATGACAGAGATCGATATCTACAGTATCAGCAAAAAGAATGTATCG
>JAIKYU010000032.1 GCA_024682835.1 Lachnospiraceae bacterium
ATAACCATTATGAGCTCATGCGCGTGATGGGATGGTCCAGCGACTGTACCGGCAATTATGCAGCTGCGATCGACGACAGCATGTACGACCGCGTCACCGCACTGGGAAAGTCAGATAAATCCTGATCTGCACCCGGTTGCACCTCCTCCTCCCGGAAACAAAAAAGCCGCAATCCCTTATCAAATAAAGGATTGCGACCTCTTCATCAAGTAGCGAGGGGGGGACTCGAAGTCTCCGCTTCGCTCCGGTCGGCGCTAAGCGGACGTCCACTGGACGTCCAGCGCCCTCTCCACCGCTCCGCGGTGTCTCGGGTTCGAGTCTCCGGATAACAGAAAAGAGAGCCCCTTCGGGACTCTCTTTTCTGTTATAGCGAGGGGGGGACTCGAACCCTCGACACCGCGGGTATGAACCGCGTGCTCTAGCCAGCTGAGCTACCTCGCCAAAACGACTTACCCATTGTACACAGTCTGGATGAAGATGTCAAGTCATCGACAAAACTTATTATATCCGCCTCTTTAATTGCTCGCGCATGGCACGAAGGGCCTTTCCGCGATGGCTGATGGCGTTCTTTTCCTCCGGAGAAATCTCCGCTGAGGTTTTGCCGTAATCCGGCAGAAAGAAGATCGGATCATAGCCGAATCCGTTTTCCCCGGCAATGTCATCGGCGATACGCCCCTCCATCGTCTCCTGCGAAATCAGAACCTCTGCCCTCTCCGACGGATGATTCTCCGTGCCGGCCCTTACGATTTCAGCCGCGACAGCACACACAAAGCGCGCGGATCTGTGCTCCGCGGGCACATCGTTCAACCGTTCCAGAATCATCCGGTTTTTCTGATCATAGGGCGTCTCGTGTCCGAGATATCGCGCGGAATATATGCCGGGCTCACCGCCCAGCGCATCGATGACCAGTCCCGAGTCGTCCGCCATCACGATCACATCCTCCGAAAAGCGGCCGCTCTCCTTTACCAGTGCGGCGCAGGCACGAACCTTGATTTCCGCATTTTCGGCAAAGGTGCTCCCTGTTTCTTCGGGATCCGCGCTCACCCCGGCCTCCTTCATGGAAACCGTCTCATCCGCAAGGTCACTCATAATCTCGCGAATCTCACGCAGCTTGTTCTCATTTCCTGTTGCGAAAATGATCTTCATTTCATTCCTCCTCCATCGCGGCAAATACCTGCTCTATCACCTGCGCAATCCCGTCCGCGATCTCCTCCGGCATCTCAGGTGCGGCAAAACGCTCTGAATCCGCGGAATCCGAAGGATCTCCCAACGTGATCACGGCTGCCGGAACGGTCACGGCTGCGAGAACCGGATCCTCCATACCGACCGGCACCGTGCCGATCGAGGGGCAGCCCGTGGACCGGACAATGGCCTCCGTCAGTTCATACGCAAACCGGGCGTTGTTGTACTTTCTCAAATACCAGGTCTCATTATAGCCGATCTGCAGTCCCGGCTGATCTCCTGTCCGGATGCGGATGTAGCAGTCCGCGTCCGCCGTTTTCAAAAGCGTCTGATTCTGCTCCTCTCCACCGGCGCGCGTGAGATAGACCCGGGTGTCGGTGTTGTCCGCATAGCGCATCACCAGCGCCTGTGCCGCCGCGGTAACGATATCCTGCTCCTCCGCATTTCCGGACTCGGGATCCACCAGAACCACATGCCTGTAAATCTCGGCAGGCGGAAGAAGCTGAACACGCAGCGTGCCCTCCGCCAATTCCGTCATCGGCTCATAAAAACCCGTCAGTCCGAAACGAAGAGTCAGTTCCGAACGTCCTCCCCGCACATACACCGCTTCCCGTATTTTTTCCGGATTGGCCGTGATGATCGTGCCGCTCTTGTCATAACTGCCGCGTGTTGTGCGCAGCGTGATCCAGAGCTGGTGTGAAAGATAATGATTCTCCGCCCGGACATCCTCCGAACGGATTCCCATGGGAAGAGGAATGGTCAGATCCGTCGCATCCCCCGGTGCCGGAGAGGCCAGATCAAGCACCTTGCTGTCCGGGGCGTCCTCCTGCATGTCATCCGCCGGCTGTTGACCCGACGTTTCACGGGTCTGGATGCTCCCGGCGATCACCACCGGCTTCGTTGCGGCGCGCCAGAGGCACACGGCCAGCGCGACAACGGAAAACGCTGCCGTAAGTCTGGCGACCAGTTTCATCTGCGCTTCATTCATGTGAGGCCGCTCCCCGTCTGGGCGGCTTGGGACCAAAATACTGGTAAAAGCGGGTTTCAATCATCCCGTTGTAAAGCTTTCTGTTTTTATCCGCCTTTCTTCCGATCGCGCGCTCCGCATCGGGATAGGAGGTGATGACATACATCGACCAGCATTCCAGCGCCGCATAGCGTTCGCCGAGTACCCGGTACAGCGCCTCCAGCGATTCCTTATCCTCAGCCCCCAGACGCTCTCCGTAAGGCGGATTGGTGACGATAAAGCCGTATTTTTTCCTGTGGCTCAGTGCCCGCACATCACGGGTCTGAAAATGCACCAGTTCCTCTACGCCGGCTTCCCGTGCGGATATTTTGGCCACCTCGATCGCCTGCGGATCAATGTCATAGCCCTGCAGATCCGTCTCAATCTCCGTGTCAATGGCGGCATAAGCCTCCCGTCTGCATTCCTTCCACACTTCATTCGGGATCAGATTTTCCCAGCGCTGTGCCGTAAAGCTCCGCCCGATCCCCGGAGCGATATGGGCCGCCATCATGGCCGCCTCAATGAGAAAGGTTCCGCTTCCGCAGAACGGATCCACAAGGATTCTGTCCGGCCGCCAGGGTGTGAGCATCAGCAGAGCGGCCGCCAGATTCTCCGCGATAGGAGCGGTGACGTTGCTCTTTCGATAGCCGCGCTTATGCAGGGAATCTCCCGTGGTATCCAGACAGACATCCACCATGTCGTCCATGAGAAACACGCGCAGAGGATAGGATTCTCCATCCTCCGGAAAGCGCTCCAGCCGGTAGCGCTCCTTCATCCGCTCAACAATCGCTTTCTTGACGATCCTCTGGATATCCGACGGAGAGAAGAGCTTGCTCCGGACACTGACCGCCTTGGTCACCCAGAACTTTGCATCGCGCGGAAGCCAGTTTTCCCAGGGCAGCGCCCTGACGCCTTCAAAGAGCTCGTCCCAGTTGCGGGCGGGGAATCGTCCGATCCGAAGCAGCACCCGTTCCGCGCTTCTTAAATGCAGATTGGCACGGACGATACCGCCTGTATCCTTTGCAGCAAAAGTAACCCGGCCATCCCGCGTATCCGTCACCGAAAAGCCGAGTCCCTGCAGTTCCCGTTTGACCACCGCTTCCAGGCCGAAATGGCAGGGTGCGATGAGTTCCACGCCTGATTCCGACACGGTTATTCCTCTTTGCGGACAGGTCCCTGCGGCGGTCCCTGCGGCGGCAGGTTGACACCGTATTTGTTCATGGTCCGCTTCAGAAGGATCGGTGTGAAAATGTAGATCAGAACAAATCCCACGACCATGCAGATGGCCAGGGAAGAAGCAAACATCGGTCCGTACGACAGGGGAGCCTGCCCGCCGCTTGCCCGCATCACCTGCATATAAGCAAACGCGGTCATGGCAAGCGTAATCACGGGGGTGTAAATCAGGTCGGAAACCAGCGTCTCCAGACAGCGCTTGCCGATACCCGGCTTCATGTTTTTCGACACCGATGCGCTCACCTTGTGAATCGGTACCAGGAAACCGATGAGCAGACTGATCGCAAAGCTGATGGCAAAGCTTGTAAGCACACTCACGATCAGCTGCGGCACGCCGATCCTGCCGGCCGCAAGATTACCGATATTGCCCGTAAGCACCCCCACAACCGAAAGACACGCGCTCATCACCAGTCCCATATACAGACTCATCTGCCGGCCGACCTTTTTCATCTTTTGCTCCATCGGATTCATCCCATCTCCTTTCCCTGTTTATCGGTGTTTTACGCCTGTATCATCATAACCAATGTTTCTCCGGCAATCAATCCTTTTTCATGATTTCCGATCACTCTTCATAGAGCAGGTACGGTCTTCTCTGCGTGAGAAATGCCGCAATTCCGTCCTGCCAGGATGCCTTGATTTCCTCAGCGCTTTTTCCCGCAATGATCTGTCTGCGCAGATCGTCGGAGCCGCTGAGCAGATCCAGGTAGTATCGTCCGCTTCCGTCCGGTTTCCCGAAGAATTCGACGTTCGGATAGGCATCCCGGACCGTTGTGAAAGCTTCGATCAGATAGGTCAGGTCGATCCCCGCATCCCGGATGGAATCCAGCGGGATGTCCCTGAGATCCCGGCCGTAGCAGGCCTCGTTTATATACGGCGGATTCTTTGCCCCCTCCATGCTTACCGGGGTAAAGCTGAAGGTGTAGGATGACAGGCCCTTCAGGGCGGGGCATCCGATCACCTCAAACGGGGACGTCGTTCCTCTCCCGACGGAAATCACGGTGTTTTCAAAGAAGCAGGTGGATGCATAGAGATAAACCGCCCGCATGTCCTTGAGATTCGGCGAGGGACTTAAGACCAGGGAGGTCTTCGTGCGATGGGAATAGTTTCTGCAGGGAATCACCGTCAGGCGGCAGGCCTCCCTGCCGGAAGAAAGCCACCCCTCCCCGTTGATCATCCGGGCAAGCTCTCCCAGGGTCATGCCATGCACCACCGGAATCGGCAGTTGTCCGACACCGGACCGGTATTCCTTCTGCAGAACCGGGCCATCCACATAGTAGCCGTTCGGATTGGGACGGTCCAGCACGACGACCTCCTTGCCGCTTTGCGCGCAGGCATCCATCAGATAATAAAGCAGGATGTGGTGGGTATAGAATCGAAGCCCCACGTCCTGGAGGTCAACCACCAGCACATCGAAACGCGCCATATCCTCGGCCGTGGGATGCCCGTTTCTGGGGCCGATCAGGGACAGAACCGGCACACCGGTCTTCCCGTCTCTCGAATCGCCCACCTGTTCACCCGCATCCGCAGTACCGCGGAATCCGTGCTCCGGAGAAAAGACCGCCTCCACCGAAATGCCCCGTTCCTGGAGTGCGTCTAGAATGTGGGGGCCGTACCCGATTTCCCTTCCCGAACGATCCTGGCCAAACGGCGTCAGACCGTCATCCGAGGTGATGGCATCCCTTTCGGCGTCCGTCCTGTCGCCGACAATCCCTGTCTGGTTGGTGAAGAGCGCCACACGCTTTCCTTTCAGCAGCGGAAGAAAGGTGTCCGTCTGTTCGTCGCCGAGAATGACGGCATCCGTTTCGTTCTGCGCCTTAAGGGCAATCTGCCGCTCCGTCTCCCGGTGGGCATCGCTTCCGACCCCTTCCTGCGCAGCCCGGATCTGCTCCTGTGTCACGGAAAAATCTGTCTGCTCCAGCAGTCCGTATTTCTGCTTCAGCGCAAGAATCCGCCGGACCGACTCCTCAATACGGGCGGTTTCTATCTCTCCGCTTTCGGCGAGTGATACCGCCGTATCCAGCAGGGTCTGCACCTGCACCAGAGAGTCTTCATCCCAGACCGGCGGAAGCAGAAGCAGATCAACGCCTGCATTGATCGCCATCCGCAGCACATCCTCCTGCCGAAAGCTTTTGGCCACCGCCGCCATATCCAGCGCATCCGACATGACAACCCCCGAGAAGCCCATATCGCCGCGAAGAATATCGGTAAGAATCACCCGGCTCATGGTGGCCGGGACGGCGATTTTTTCGCCGGAAAGTGATTCACAGGTCTCCTTCTCTATTTCCGGAAACTGGATATGCGCGGTCATCACCATCTCGGCGCCCGCGTCAATGGCTGCCTGGAACGGAATGAGTTCACATTTCCTCAGCTCCTCATAGGTGCAGTTGATCACCGGCAGTCCCGTGTGGCTGTCCGTATCGGTGTTTCCGTGGCCGGGAAAATGCTTCAACGTGGGGATGATACCGGACTGATGGAGCCCCTCCATATAGGCCAGACCGTATTCCGCCACGATCTGCGGATCGTCTGAGAAGGAACGGTCACCGATCACGGGATTGGCGGGATTGTTGTTGACGTCCAGCACGGGAGCAAGATCCACCTGCATTCCCAAAAGGCCGATCTCCTTCCCGTGAATGGCGGCCATCAGCCGGGCGTTTTCCGGATCGCCCGTCGCCGCCAGCATCCGGTTGCCGACGCCGGTTGTGCCGAACGACAGCCGGGTCACCCGGCCGCCCTCCTGGTCGGTACAGACAAACAAAGGCACGCCCCCGCCCTCCAGGGTGGCCGTCTGCATCGAAGACACCAGTCGAAGCGTCTGTTCCGCATCCACGCAGTTTTCCGCAAAAAGAACCACACCGCCGAAACGCGCTCCGGCGATCAGTTCCCTGACTTCCCCCTCCAGTTCGGTAACCGCCACCGGTTGTTTTCCATCCGGCGCCCACTTGCGAAAAGAAGGAACCATCATCTGCGCAAGCTTATCCCGCAGCGTCATCTCCCCCATAAGCACCTCCACCGGATCTGTCTCTGTGATTTCCGCAGGCTTCGTTTCCTGCTCTTCCTCTCCCGTCCAGAGCGCCACGGTCGTGTCCGTCTCCTCCAAAATCGGTTCGATCGGCTCCGCCCCGGATATGCCGGAAATGGATGTCTCTTCCTCCGCTTTTTCCGTCTTCCCAAAGGCACAGGCGGAAAGGACGACACAAAGCAGAAAACAAACTGACAACAACAGCCACCCCGGCAGCCGTCCCGTAAACAAACGCCATCCCCGTCCGCCGGCCCGTCCCGGGCGCGGATTCATTTCAGATTTCGTATATACTCGCACATCGCCACCGTGGCACGCATCGCGCCTTTTCCGTCCGTCACATTCCGCATCCTTTCGGACAGCATGCGTCTCTTTTCGGCATTTTCCAGCCTGCCGGTCGTTGCCACCCATTGCAGTGCGGCATGCGCGCTGCTTTCCGCACCTGCCGCATCCCTGGCACTTCCCGCGTCAAAAACGACCCCCTGAAGCGTTTCCATGACGCCCTCCTGATCCGGTCCGAACACGAAGGCCGCCGCCGGCACCCCTACGGCACACAGTTCAAAGAGTGTTGTGCCCGCGGCCGTGATTGCCAGATCCGAGGACTTCATGAGCGCCGCCATGTCCTCGACGTTTTGCAGCACCTCAATTCTCTGGTCCTTACCGGCAAGCGTTTTCAGCGCCTGATAGTCGTCAGAAAGACTGCCGACCACCAGGGAGAACGTCACATCCTCAAAAACAGGCTCTTTCGAATCACAGAACTCCCTGGCGATTCGAAGCGCCATATGTCTGGCATCCGCTCCGCCGGTCGTGACAAGAATCCGCTGCACCGTCTCCCGGCAAGGCATCCGCATATCCTCCGATCCGAAGATATTCCGCAGGGGCGCAAACATCGTTCCTGCAAGACATTTGCCGGCATGTCCGCGAACCCCCTCGGCCAGAGGACCGAGGCAGGCATATTGCAGCAGCAGGTCCACCGGATAGGAAAAAGCGTGCAGGTCATCGATATAACCGGTCCTGACAATTCCGCGGAGCCGTTCGAGGTAGGATTGTGACACAAAGTAGGAGTCAATCAACAGAAAATCGGTCCTGTTCTGCTTCAGTTCGCCGATTAACAGGGCAATCTCCCCGTCCGGGCGCCGGTAATCCGTCTGGAGCACAACGATCGGCCACCCGCAGCCCTCTGCCAGAGCAGCGCTCTCCGAATCAGCGACGATCAGCCGGACAGCGGCACCCTGCCTGTCAAATGCATCCGCGAGTGCCAGACAGCGTCTGACATGTCCGCTGGCTATCTCCCGGTTTCCGTCACACCGTATGTCAATTCGCATTCCTTTACCTTCCGTCTGACCTGAAGCATCAACTGTTTTGACCCTGTCATCATACCATATCCCCCTGTATTCGTCATCAGCAATACGCAGACTTGATTTATTCCGTCAAACCACGTAAAATTGGGAACGGCAGGTTCGCTGTTTTCGCCAGGGCGATATGTAACCATGATTCTTGAACAGATAGGAAACATTTTCTCCATCCTGATGAATCTGACCGGACTGACCCTCTGTCTGTTCCGGTATTTTGAGCACCCCCGCAAAACCCTTGCCTTTTCGGTGATCTTCTTCCTGGGCAACATGCTCTCCAATTACTATTGGGGCGTATACATGCTTGTCATGAATGACTATCCGAATGTTTCCTCGTTCCTTGCCTATCTCGGGTGGAACCTGGCCTTTATGATGCTTGTCTGCATGCAGTGGTGCCTGCGGAAGGAGCACGGTATCCGCACCTTTTCCCTGTTATCTTTCATCCCGATCCCCGTCAATCTCGCCCAGCTGTTCCTGTATCTTCAGTTCGGCGGTATTTTCAACAATGTCTGGCAGGTCTTCTGGACCACGGCATCCGCCTGCCTCTCTCTGGATACGCTCATCGGTTACTTCCGAAACAGTAAAAAGGGAGCCGGGTTTCCATATATCAGTGCGGCCATCTTTCTCTTCATCACCAATGAATTTGCCACCTGGACTGTATCCTGTTTTGACTGGCCATCCGAATGGTCCAATCCCTACAATTACCTGAGTCTGCTCAACGGTGTCTTCTATCTCCTGATTCCGCTCGCGATTGCCGGGGAATACGTCACGGAGGAAATAATCCCGGGTGACGATTCCCGCCGGCGTCTTCTCAACATCTTCCGTCCGGCATATACGATCGTGGTCGCCGTCTGCTGCATCGGAGGATATTTCCTCGCTCTCTGGATGCGCGGCACGCTGTCCGCCGGCATCGGAGAGACAGGTTCATCCGATCCCTACAGCGTGATTGCGGTCATGCTGTTCGTTGTTTCTCTGATCATCGTCTCCTTTACCATCACAATCATCCTGGTCGTCAATTCCGACAAGGAAAGCCGGGAAAAAGTGGCCCTCGAAACCGCCAGACAGGACGCCGTGAAGTCCAACGCCGCAAAAATCGAATTTCTTGTCGATATGTCGCAGGAAATCCGTACCCCCATCCATGCCATGCTCGGTATGAATGAAATGGTTCTCCATGAAACCACACAGGCGGAGCGTTCTCTCCCGCAGACCCGGGAGGAGCTTTCGCAGCTTCTGTCCAGTATCCGCGGTTATTCCGGCAGCATCACCGAGGCCGGCAATCATCTGCTCACGATCATCAATGATATCCTGGAATACTCTCAGATCGAAGCCGGCAGAATGGCGATCGCGGACAATGCCTACCGCTTGAGCACCGTCCTGAACGATGTCAGCAACATGATCATCAGTCAGGCAAAAAACAAGGGGCTGAAATATGACGTCATCGTTGACGGGTCTCTTCCGGACAACCTTCGCGGAGACGACGTGTGCCTCAGGAAAATCATCGGGAATCTCCTGAGCAACGCGGTCAAGTACACGGATCATGGGAAAATTGCCCTGTTTGTTTCGGAGAACAAGCTCTCCGGCAAATCCCACAGCGGGGAAATTGACCTGGAAATCTCCGTAAAAGACACCGGCGTCGGGATCAGCGAGGAAGACATTGCAACACTGTTTGACAGATTTGAGCGAACGGTCAGCAATAAGGATCTCTCTGCCGATCACAGCGGTCTGGGTCTTGCAATAACCAAACGTCTGTTGGAGACGATGGGCGGCAACATCTCCGTGGAAAGCCGTCCTGGCCGCGGTTCCACCTTTACTGCCACCATTCCGCAGCAGATCATCTCACTGGATCCGATCGGTGATTATAGGGTAAGGTACGAAAAAGAACCCGATCTGCGGCAGTTCCGAAACGAATCCTTCCATGCGGATCACGCCCAGATCCTGATCATCGATGATATGGCAATGAACCATGCCGTGATCATGGGATTGCTCCGGAAAACGGGAATCCGGATCGAGACGGCCACCGGCGGTGAGGAGGCAATCAAGCATTGCAGAAACACCCATTACGATCTGATCCTGATGGATCAGGGGATGCCGGAAATGGACGGGATCACAGTCATGCAGCACATCCGGAAGGATCCGGAGAGCAGGAACATCCGAACGCCGTTTATCTGTCTCACGGCAGATACCCTATCCGGCACGCAGGAGAATGTCCCCTCCGGCGGATTTCAGGATTATCTTTCCAAACCGATTGACTACGAAAGGCTGGAAAAAATGCTGCTGAAGCATCTCCCGAAAGACAAAATCATCCTAATTGACAACGCTTCCTCAAAAACCGAAGGTTGACGCTCAGGACCGCGCATCCGGGTGGCTTTTTTTCTCCATGCTGTCCAGAATCAGACCGACGAAGGCGCCGGTCACAACGCCGGCGACCGTGCCGACCCAGGGATTTGAAAGCACAATCCCCAAAACGAAGCCGGCCGTAATTCCCACAGAAAGATACAATCCGGCCCATGCGCTTTTCTGTCTCTTCATGGAGTAATAATCCCGGCCGTCCTTGTGCTCGCGGAACACATACCCTGCCTTTTCGAGGGCATGCACACAGCGGTCGTTCTCATGCTCGCACACGGCACAGATCTCCCGCAAATCCCGAAACCGAAAAACAAACTTTGCCATGAAGTAAAAGATCTCCGCTCCGTATCCTCTGTTGCGATACTCCGGTGCGAGATCCACGCAGATTATCACCTCGCCGGGAACCTTGCTGCCGCCGATGCGCATGGAGCCGATGGTATCCCGTGTCCCGTCGCGCTGCTGCACAATCCAACTGCCATTCCAGAGATCCTCCTCCTTTTCCGGCCTGAACAGCAGGTGATCGGAAACCAGCGGAAACCGAAGGCTGTTCTTCCCGGACTGGCTATCTGTTCTCATCTCTTTCCTCCGCGGGATTAACATGTATCATCACATGCTTGACACTCGGAAACTCGCTTTCCACGCTATCATGCACGCGTTCGGCAATGGCATGCGCATGAAGCAGGGAAACGTCCCTCTGCACGGCTATTTCAAGATCAATATAAATCTTATTGCCAAACTGTCTCGTCCGCAGCAGATCGATCTGCTCGACGCCCTCCTGTCCCTCCACAAAGCTGCGGAGTTTTTCCTCAAAGGCACTGTCGCAGGAGGTGTCCAGCATCTTGTTGACCGCGTCACGAAAAATGTCGTAGGCCACCTTGATGATGAACACGCAGATTACCAGACTCGCAATGGGATCCATGATCGCCAGTCCAAGCTTCGCAAGCCCGATACCCAGGAAGGAGCCGACGGATGAAATCGCATCCGAACGATGATGCCACGCATCTGCCTTAAACGCAGGTGAATCAAGCTTTTTGGCGTAGTACATGGTATACCAGAACATGGCCTCTTTGACGACAATGGAGATGATCGCGGCGATTAACGGCAGCATGGTCGGTATCTCCAGCGCTTCAGAGCCGAAAAACAGCTTGCGTGCCCCGGTAACGCCGATTCCGATCCCGGTTCCTGCAAGAATGAGCCCCAGAAGCATCGACGCGACACATTCCAGCCGCTCATGACCGTAGGGATGCTCCTTATCTTCCTCCCGCTGCGACATGATCACGCCGATATATGCGATCAGGGTTGCAAAGACATCCGAAAAGGAATGGACGGCATCCGACACCATGGCGCCGGAGTGTCCGAACAGTCCCGCCAGAAGCTTAAAAACCGCCAACAGGACATTCCCGAAGATTCCGACATTGGAAAGTCTTTTTACGATCCGCTGTTCATTCATGAAAAGAATTACCTCCGCACACCGGCGGACTGCTGTCCCGACCGGATCACTGATCTAAAGAATATCACAACAGACAGCCGCCAACAAGCCCGAACAGAACATCCTCCTTTCCTATTCACAGATGCGGTCGATTTTGCTATACTGTTAAGATATGAAAAACCATGCACGGAGATAATACCATGAACAACATCCTGAACGCACCCTTTCTGACAGAACTGGTGCGCACCTGCACGAATATGTACAACCACGGCTGGGATGAACGCAACAGCGGAAATATCAGTATCCTGCTGGACGAAGCGGACGTCTCTGCCTGTCTGGACGTAACGCACGTCCTGCGCACCATTCCGACCGGATTTTCCGCACCCGAGCTCAACGGCAGATACTTTCTCGTCACCGGTACCGGCAAGTATTTTAAAAACGTGCAGGTTGCACCGGACGAAAACCTCGGTCTCGTGCGCGTCGTCGATAGCGGCCGGTCGGTGGAGCTCCTCTGGGGATTCTCCGACGGCGGCACGTTCACCAGCGAATTCCCCGCCCACATGATGAGCCACACGGCACGGCTTTCCGTGAGTCCCGAAAACCGGGTAGTCATGCACTGCCATCCCGCCAACCTTCTGGCCATGACCTACGTCCATGATCTGGACGAGCGTTCCTTTACCCGGACCCTCTGGCAGATGTGCACCGAATGCGTTTTCATCTTCCCCGAAGGGGTCAATGTCCTGCCCTGGATGGTTTGCGGCACCAACGAAATCGGTCAGGCCACCGCAGAAAAGATGAAAACCGCCCGTCTCGTTGTCTGGGCTCACCACGGAATCTATGCCGCCGGGCGGGATCTGGACGAGACCTTCGGTCTCATCGAAACGGCGGAAAAGGCCGCAGAGATCTACCTGAAAATCGCCCACCTGCCGCTTTTACAGACGATCACCGACGAACAGCTGCACCAGCTGGAAATGCGTTTTCATGTCAAAGCAAGAGAGGGTTATTTAAACATCCGACCGGTTCAGTCTGGTCCGGAAGGAGCACGAGACAGATGAAAAACTGGAAAACATGGCAGATCGTACTGTTTATCGCTGCATGCGTATCCCTGAATATTTGCGGCAAACTGATTTCCGTATGGCTGGAGCTGCCTCTGTGGGCTGATTCATTCGGCACCGCGCTATGCGCCACTATCGCCGGGCCGGTCTGCGGCGCGCTCGTGGGCGTGACGGGCAATCTGGCTTACTGCGTTATCAACCACCTGTCAGCGGCGTATTCCATTACCAGCATCTCGCTCGGCGTCATTATCGGAATCGCAGCGCGCAGAAAGTGGTTCGACCGCTTCTATGGCTTTATGAAAGCCGCCACACTGGCCACGCTCACGGCACTCGTTGTCTCCGTACCGGTGAACCTGCTGTTTGACCACGGACATACCGGCAACAAATGGGGAAACGGTGTCATCGACTATCTTCTGGCCAAATCATGGCCTCCTTTCCTGTGCAGTATCCTCGGTCAGCTGGCTCTCGAATTTGCCGACAAGGTGCTCACGATCGCCGCTGTGTACCTGGTCATTCTTTTCCGTCGCTGGGACAGGGAGAAGAGCCGTGAACGGGCGATGCAGTTTGGCAAAAACATAAGCCCCCTCATTCTTCTTTTTCTGTCCGCGGGTCTCGCCCTGTCCTTGTCTGCAACTGCCAAGGCATCATCCGATTCCTCTCACACGGACTACAACGACTATGTCCAGAGTATCTACAGCAGCAACAACGGCCTGCCCTGCGGCGAAGCCAACGACATCGCGCAGACCAATGACGGCGTCCTCTGGATCGGCACCTATGCGGGACTGTATCGATATAACGGCCGTGAATTCCGCTGGGTGGACAATTATGAATCCGTCAAAAACGTAAACTGCCTTTATGTGGACGAGGAAGGCCGCCTGTGGATCGGCACCAATGACAACGGTCTCTCCATTGCGATCCGCGAAAAAGTCGTCAATGTGCTCGACCAGTCAAGCGGGCTCCCGTCCAATTCCGTGCGATGCATCGTCCGGGCGTCAGACAACTATTACTATGTCGGCACCACTGCCAGCATGCAGATCCTTGTGATGAATAACGGTCTGAAGGCCACGAACACACTTGAAGAGGTGAACTATTCCGACAGCATCACGGCCGATCTGAACGGGCATGTGGCCGTGATTGCTTCCAACGGACGGCTCTTCCTGATGAAAAAGGGAGACGTTCTGACTTCCCTCCAGCTTCCGGACGAACAGGAACTGTTTAACTGCTGCGCCTTTGCACCGGACGGGACCCTGATGGTGGGCACATCGACCAATCATATTTACCGCTACGACGTTTCCGGCGATGATTTCAGGCAGATCGACATCACAACCTGTGAAAACGTCAACAGCATCAACAATCTGAACTACTTAAGCGACGGTACACTGTTTATCTCCACCGACAGCGGCATCTCCTACATAAACCAAAGCGGCTACCAGACACTGAATACCAACGAATTCAATAACTCCATCGACCATATGCTCTGTGACTATCAGGGAAATCTCTGGTTTACCTCCTCCAGACTCGGTCTGCTGCGGCTTGCCAAATCTCCGTTCAAGGACGTTTACGGTTCGATCGGTATGGAACGGCGGGTGGTCAATGCCATTGTTTTCTGGCAGGGCTGTTATTACATCGGCACCGACAAGGGACTGGATGTGGTTGACGAGTCCTGCCGCAATCAGCTTACGAATGACCTGACCGCCGAGCTGGACGGCAGACGGATCCGCTGTATGTACGTGGACAGTGAAAACCACCTTTGGGTCTGCACCTACGGAAACGGCCTGATGGAATACGCGCCGGACGGCAAATCGTGGAGCTACAACGCGAAAAACGGCAGCTTCGGAAACCGGGCCCGGATCGTGACCGGCCTGTCGGACGGAACGATTCTGGCCGCCGGCGATACCGGAATCAGCTATATCAGTGATCATAAGATCACACGAACCATCCGGAATGAGGACGGCCTGATCAACTCCATGATTCTGACGCTGACCGAGAAGAGCGACGGCACCATCCTCGCGGGAACGGACGGAGACGGAATCGCCGTGCTCAAGGACGGTAAGGTACAGCGCATGCTCACCCGCGAGGACGGTCTCAGCAGCGGCGTCATCCTCCGCACGATCAAAGATCCGAAATCCGAAGGGATATTCGTTGTCACCAGCAACAGCTTGTGCTATCTCGATCCGGACGATTCCATCCGCGTGCTGGAGAAATTCCCGTACTACAACAACTATGATATCTGGGTAAAGGATGATGACACCCTTTTCGTCATGTCCAGCGCCGGCATTTATGTCGTGGAACGCGATGAGCTTGTGGCCGGCGGCGAGATCGCCTGGGAGCTTCTGGACGCACGGCGCGGACTGGGAACCTCTCTGACCGCCAATTCCTGGAACTATTACGACGGAAACGGTGAATTATATCTCCCCTGCGACACGGGTGTTTACATTATAGATGTCGGAAAATACAACAACGATGTCCGTTCCTACCGGATGCAGCTCGCTGCCGTCCGGCTGGACGGTGTTTTGCAGCCGCCGGTCCGCAAGGGCGCCATCTCGGTTCCACAGGGCGTGGATCGCATCGAGCTCTACCCGGAGATCCTGAACTACACCATCCAGGAGCCAAACATCGGCTACTATCTCGAGGGCTACGACTCACAATGGGCGATCGTCCCGCAGAACAATCTGAACAATATCATCTACGTCAACCTCCCGGCGGGCAGTTACACCTTCCATCTGGCCATTCTCGACAGCGCCGGGGAACGTGTTCTTGAGGACCGCAAATTTGATCTCCTTAAGGAGGGCGAGCTCTATGAGCAGCCGTTCTTCCAGATTTATATGCTGCTGCTCCTTTCCATGATTCTCATCTGGTTTACCTGGCTCGTGGTGCAGCGCCAGCTGAACCAGCAGCAGATCAAGCTGAATATGGCGAACGAGACGGTCAACGCGATCGCCAACGCCGTCGACGCCAAGGACGTGCGCACCCACCAGCACTCCATGCGCGTAGCGGAATACTCCGTGCTGATTGCGCAGGAAATGAACTGCTATAAATGGTGGCAGAAGAAAAAAGCGCTCAGCAGTCTCAAAAAGGCGGCTCAGCTGCATGATATCGGCAAGATCAGCGTGCCGGACAGCGTCTTAAACAAGGTCGGCCGATTGACCGATGAGGAGTATGCGCAGATGAAATCCCACGTGATTAAGGGTGCGGAGATCCTGAAGGATTTCACGCTGGTGGAGCACGTCGAGGAGGGTACCCGGTATCACCATGAACGCTACGACGGACGCGGCTATCCGGATGGTCTGAAGGGGGAGGAAATCCCGCTCATCGGCCGGATCATCGGTGTTGCCGATGCCTTCGACGCGATGACCTCCAATCGTGTCTACCGCAACCACATGGATACCGACTATGTGTTGAACGAAATGAAGCGCGGACGGGGCACGCAGTTCGACCCGAATGTACTGGATGCTTTTTTCCGTCTGATTGATAAGGGCATCATCAATCTGGAGGAGCTCTATAAACAAAAGCGTGAGGAGATCCGGCATGCGGATCAGGAAGCACAGGAAGAACTCGCCCGCCGCGTGGAAGAGGACAAAAAGATCCAGGCTGCCCGATTGCAAAATGAGAGCAAGAAGGTGCCGGCTGAAAAGGAGGGTTCCGAGACATGAAGCGCGTATATATCACTACGGTACTGACCTGTCTGGGCATCCTTGCCTTTTTTCTCGGCTGCTTCCGGCTCATGAACCTCACCGGCCAAAGGTCGCATCTGACTGTCGGTTTTGTCTATGACAACGATGAAAGCACGCCCTACACCTACAACTTCTCGCTCGCCAAAGATGCGCTGGAAAAAGAATACGGCGACCGTCTGGATATCCTTTCATGCAGCAACGTGATGGATGACGAAATGGAGGAACCGCTCAGGGAGCTGGCCGAAAAAGGCTGCGATATCATTTTCTTCAACGGCTACAGCACGCTGGTGCGGACGCTTGCTCCGGAATATCCGAATATTCAATTCTGTCAGACGTCCTATATGGACATGAGTGATCAGACGGTTCCCGCCAACTACCACACCTTTAAGGGCGAAGCCTACCAGGGTCGGTATGTCAGCGGTATTGCCGCGGGTATGAAGATCAAACAGATGATCTCGGATGGGATCATTTCAGAGGATCGGGCTCTTGTCGGTTTTGTCGCCGCATTTCCCACCTCCGAGGTCATTTCCGGCTACACTGCCTTTCTGCTGGGCGTCCGCTCCATGGTGCCGACTGCCAAAATGCATGTGCGCTACACACATACCTGGAGCAGCTACCCGCAGGAAAAGAGTGCGGCTCAACAGCTTTTGAGTGAAGGCTGTGTGGTCATCTCCCAGCATACCGACACCATCGGACCGGCCATTGCCTGTGAGGAGGCATCAGAAACAAGTCCTGTCTGTTTTGTCGGCAACAATCAAAGCATGTCGGAGATTGCGCCGGGCACCTCCCTGATCACGTCGAGAATCTGTTGGGAGCCCTATGTGCTCGCTGCCGTGGATGCGGTCATGTCCAACAAGAGCATCGAATCAAACCTCTCCGGCCGGATCCACGGGACCGATGTGTCCGCTGGATTTGATCAAAGCTGGGTGGAAGTGGATGATCTGAATCTGCAGATCGCCGCACCCGGCACCCAGGAGGCCATGGATCATGCCATTGAACTTTTTCAGCGCGGCTACACCGATATTGTGTTCAAGGGCAATTACATCGGCATCAATCCGGAGGATCCCTCCGATGTGCTGGATCTGAAGGACGGTTACACGGAGAACGTGAACACCTCTTATCCCCTGTTTCACTACATCCTGAAGGACGTCATCACCATCGAAGAGTAAAACGTTGTAGAGAGGAGTAAAAAAATGGCACCAAATGTGGAATCAAAATTTCAGCTCATTCTCGAGAAGAAGCTGAAGTACACCTCGGCAAATCTCGGATTCAATATGCTGATCAGCAAGCTGCAGAGAAAGCTTGCAAGCGATCCGGGATGTTTGACCGAGTGTCTCAGGGAAGCCGACGAGTTTGCCGCCAAGTTTCCCGCTGTTGTAAACGCCGACTTCGCAAGGATCTCGGCTCTTTGAAAACCGGATCTTATTATTTGACAAAAGGAGGAATGACCATGCTTGTATCATTAGACGAAGCCATCACATTGATCAACGAGAGAAGGATCCTGCATATTGCGGGCGACGATTCCCTGCTCTCCCAGCTTCCCGTCGGTAAGTGAGTCGGCGGCACCACCCCCTATTTCATTTCGGAAGACGGCGGCATCCTGACCAAGGAAAAGCTGTTTGTCAACGAGTTCTCTTTTGCGGAGGACGTCCGGGTAGCCGTCTACGGCAAGTACAATGTTTTCCAGATCGTCGAAGAGTGCTTTGACAACGGTCTGACCATGCTGATCCTGCCCTACAGTGCCGCGGTGACGGAGAAATATGCCAAGGAAGCGCCCGATGTGGAGGAGCTGCTGCTGCATCCGACGATCGGCTGGGTGACGGGCTGCGATCTGAACGACATGAGCGACACAAAGGCCTATGACGGCACGACCGGCAAATCCTATACTGACAGGGCGGTCGCCATGTATCTCAAGCTGCCCGAGGGGAAAAACGCCATCATCAATATCGTCAATATCTTTGAGGACGACAAGGACGACCCGGTCATCACCTTCCCCGAAAACGCGCTTGACGTCACCAAATGCAAGGTGGACGGTAAAGAGGTCAGCTTTGCGGAATACATCGGCACACATGGCATCGACACGCAGATGCCGCTTGTAGCGGACTACAACGGTGTCTATATCAACATTTCCATCAAATCGGTGGATGCCGGCCGGGTGGGCTTCTACGCACCGGTCTTCAAGGGCATCGAGTACCGCTTTGCCAAGCGTGTAAATAATTACGTGGAGGAATTCAACAACCGGATCGATGCATCCGGCGCACAGAAGCCCGTATTCTCCTGCAACTGCATCCTCAATTATCTCTACGGCAATCTCGAAGGGAAAAAGACGCCTCCCTATGCCGGGCCGGTCACCTTTGGTGAAATCGCTTATCAGCTGCTCAATCAGACGCTGACCTACTGCGAGATCGTCTGATTTCCAAGACTGAATAATCATGCGGGATCATTGACTGTCTGTTCGGAGCAAAAGAGGATTCATCATGGGTGGTAAGAAGCGAAAAATCAACATGACTTCCAGGTATCTGTTGTTGCTTGCCCTTTTTTCCATTCTGGTCAATATCTTTCTTGGCGTTCTCCTGACCAGACAGTCTGCCAATTCGATCAGAAGCCTCATGCGTTCCAGAATGCTGGACATCTCCCGGACGGCCGCCAGTCTCATCGACGGAGATAAGCTGCGTTCCCTCTCGCCTGAGGATGCGGGAACCGAATCCTATGAGGCAATCATGAAGGTGCTGTCCGGTTTCAAGGACAACATCGAACTCTCCTACATCTATTGTGTCCGCGACATGGGAGACGGCAGTTTCACCTTCACCCTTGATCCGTCGGTTGACCCCGGCGTGTTCGGCTCGCCGGTCGTATATACCGACGCGCTCTATCAGGCAAGCCGCGGAAAAGACGCCGTCGATCTGGTTCCCTACACGGATGCCTGGGGCACCTTCTACAAGTGCATACAGCCCGGTGTTTGATTCCAATGGAAGCGTGGCCGGCATTGTCGCCGTGGATTTCAGTGTGGAGTGGTATAACAAACAGATCCGGGCCATGACCCTGGTGACGATTGTCATCTGCATTCTGTCCCTCGTGATCGGATTATCGGCGGCGCTCCTCCTGATCAAAAGTTCAAAAAAACGTGTCCGTACCGTCAACGAACAGCTGAACAAGCTGTCGGTCAGCATCGAAGCCCTGATGCTGGAGGTCAGGAATATGGCGGGCGACAACGAAGCAAATCCCACGGACAGCGGGGAGACGAAACAGTATGATATCGACGATCTTGACTCGCTGACCCAGAAAATCGATGTCATGCTCTCTGATCTGGGCACCCAGATCGATAAGGTGCATGAGCAGGCCTATTATGACCGGGTTACCGGAGTCATGAACAAGGAATGCTATCTGAGCACCAAAAATGTCATGGATGATATGGCCAAAGAAGGATTTGCCGAGTTTTCAATCCTGATATACAGCCTGAATGCATTGAGCGAAATCAACAGGGTGTACGGGCACGAGTATGGCGATATGGCCCTTTCGGACGCCGCCGGCATCCTCGCTTCCGTTTTCGGCAAGGAGCGGGTGTTTAGAACCGGCGGTGAGGAGTTCACCGTCATCACCGAGACCACTTCCATCTCCGATATACAGAACGGCTTTTCGCGGGTCGATTTCCAGATCGCAGCAGAGAATGCCAGAGAAAAGCCCTATCATCACACCCTGAGCCTTTCGATGGGATATGCTGTTTTCGATCCGGAAAACGATCACGGATATATGGATGTGTTCCAACGCGCCGATCAGATGAGAAATGCAAACAGAGCGATCGACACGGCGGAGCCGGGGAGTGAGTAAGTAACGGCGAAAGGGAAGAAGCGATGCATACCAAAACAGTGACAGGAAAGTCCATACTTCTCAAAAACGCTCTGGTTTCGATCCTCATCATCGTATTTTTTGCCGCCATCATTATCGGTTATTACCGAATGCTGATCGCAGAAAAACAGGACAGCATTATCCGGGATGGAGAGATCTCCGCCAAAAAGGCCGAGACAGAGATTGACCAATATCTGGCCACCAGCATCGATGCCATCCGGCTGACGGCGTATATGACCGAATCGATGATCGACGAACACAAATCGAATGAGGAAATCCTGGAATATCTGTCCGGACAGTCCGTTGCCGTGATGAACGCAGTCTTCATCAACACCACCGGTATCTATGCGCTCATCGACGGCGAGTACCTTGACGGTGCCGGCTGGATCCCGGACGAGGACTATGTGCCGACCGAACGGCCCTGGTATTACAAAACCATCGAAAACAACGGCGAAATCACGACGATCGAACCCTACGTCGACATGCAGACCGGTTCGGTTGTGATGACACTGGCCAAAATGCTGAAGGACGGCAAAAGTGTCGTCGCACTGGATGTTTTTCTTGACCGGATACAGGAAATCGTCGAGGAATCGGATCCCTCCGGAGAAACCAGACAGCAGATCATCCTGGATGATCAGAATATGATCATCGCCCACACGGACCGGAGCGAGGTCGGGAACGTGTTCGGCGCAGAGCCGGGAACACTGGATGCGGCATGTCTTGAACAGCTCAATCTTGCAGACAGAGATCATTACGAGTTCAAATATCAGGGTTCCCAGTATATTGTTTATCAGGTAAAAATGCTGAATGGACTGCGCTGCCTGTCCATTGAGGATGCATCTGTCATGTTCCGGCCCCTGAGGGTTCTGCTCGCAGTCACGTTCGTCGTGATGCTTCTGATCGTTTCCATCCTCGGCGTGATCCTTTACCAGTCCGGGAAGCGGGCTGTGGTCGCAGAGCAGCTAAACTCACAGCTTTCCTCGGCGGTTGAAATCTATCACTCCGTTCAGGATCTGAATATTCCGGCCGGCACCTTCACCAATATCCGGATCAATGACGACAGAATCACCGGGGTTCTTTCTTCGAACCATGCAAACGCCCAGGACGGCCTGTTTGATGTTCTGAACCACTTTGTTGAGCCCATGTCCAGAGAAGAGGTTCTGCGCTTCGCCGATCTCTCCACGCTCAACGAACGCCTCCGGGACCGCCGTTCGATCGCGAAAGAATTCCTCAGTACGGAAAATCACTGGTTTCGCGGGAGATTTATCGTATCGGAGCGCACGCCGGACGGGAGGATCCTGCATGTCCTCTGGCTGGTTGAGGACATCGACACGGAGAAGCGTCAGCGTGATCAGCTTCTCGAGACCGTCACCAAGATGAACGAGCAGATGTCGTCTGTCGCAAATATCTATTTTTCGATGTACGACATCGACCTCGCCAACGATATGCTTCAGGAGCTGCGCACAAGCGTCGGGGAGGAATCCGGATCTGACAGCGACCACATCGAACATGCCCAGACGGTCATGTATGCGATGATGGATGAGACATCGCATGAGCAGTCCAGAAATGCGATCCATTCGTTCATCGATCTCTCGACGCTGTCCGAACGCATGAAGAACACGAACACCATCACAGAAGAATTCCTGAACTCCAAGGATGTCTGGTGCCGGACAAGGTTTGTCATTTCCAAGCGGGATATGGACGGAACGATCGGCCACGTCCTCTGGCTGGTCGAGGGCATCGACGAAGAAAAACGGCGAAGAGACAGTCTGATTGACATGTCCGAGCGCGCGATCGCAGCCAGCGAAGCGAAATCCTCCTTCCTGTCGAACATGTCGCATGAGATCCGCACGCCCATCAATGCGGTGCTCGGCATGAATGAGATGATCCTGCGCGAAAGCGATGACAAAACGTCCTCTCCTATTCCGAAAGCATCCGAACGGCAGGCAACACCCTGCTGGGTATCGTCAACGATATTCTCGACTTCTCAAAAATCGAAGCAGGCAAAATGGAAATCATTCCGATCGATTACGATCTTTCCTCTGTTCTGAACGATCTTGTCAATATGGTTCAGACACGCGCGGACGACAAGGGCCTTCTGCTGAAGCTGGAATTTGACCCGAATACGCCCAAACGCCTCCACGGCGATGAGGTACGCATCAAACAGATCATCACGAACATTTTGACCAACGCGGTCAAGTATACGGAAAAAGGCAGCGTGACCTTTGCGGTGAGTTTTGAACGTACATCGGACGAGGACGTGATTTTCCTGAATGTGTCCGTCAGAGACACCGGTATCGGCATCAAGGAAGAGGATATGGCAAAGCTGTTCTCGGAGTTTGAGCGGATCGAGGAAAAACGCAACCGGAACATCGAGGGCACAGGACTGGGCATGAATATCACCCAGCGTCTGCTTGGCATGATGGGCTCCGCCCTGAAGGTGGAAAGTGTTTACGGTGAAGGCTCGGTATTCTCCTTCCGGCTGGAACAGCATGTCACCGCGTGGGAAGAACTCGGAGATTATGAAGAGTCCTACCGCGCTTCCCTCTCAAAACGAAGCGTTTCCAAGGCGAGGCTCTCCGCTCCGAACGCGATTGTGCTCGTCGTCGATGACACACCGATGAACCTCATGGTGTTCAAGAGTCTGCTCAAGCGCACCAAAGTCCGGATCGATACGGCCGCGAGCGGCGATGAGGGTCTGGCTCTGTCCTATGACAAGAAATACGATATGATTTTCCTTGATCACATGATGCCGCAGAAGGACGGAATTGAAACCCTTCACGAGCTGCGCTCACGTGAAAAGGATCCGAATATCAACACGCCGACGATCTGCCTGACGGCAAACGCCATCTCCGGCGCGCGGGAGAAATATCTCGCCGAGGGCTTCGATGATTATCTGACCAAGCCCATCGACTCCGTCAAGCTGGAGGAAATGCTTCTGAATTATCTTCCTGCGGAAAAAATCGAAGAGGCGGCCGATGAGGAACCCGTCGCCGACACCGCGGCAGCAAAACCGGAAATTCCCGATGCGCTGCAGCCGCTCAGCGGGCAGGACTGGATCGATATCAGCCTCGGTATAAAAAACAGCGGCGACACGGAAACCTACCTGCCTCTGCTGAAGATCTTCTACGAGTCGATGGATGATAAGGCCGAAGAGATCGAACGCTTCTACGCGGAAGAAAACTGGAGCGACTATACCATCAAGGTTCACGCGCTGAAAAGTTCGGCCCGGCTCATCGGAGCGACCGGTTTCGCTAAAGAAGCACAGCAGCTGGAAAACGCCGGCAAGAGCAGCGACATCGCATACATCCGGGCAAATCACCGGGATTTTATGACGAAATTGCAAGGCTTCAAAGCGCCGTTGGAAGAGATCTTCCTCAAACAGGAGGAAGAGAATAAACCGGAGGCGGATGCCGATCTGCTGGCTGTCTGCTTCGACGAAATCCATGCGGCTGCCGAAGACTGCGATTACGACCGGTTGGACAACATTTTCAATGAACTGTCGGCCTACCGCATCCCGACGGAGCATGAAGAACGCTTCCGAAAGATCCTGGACGCCGCAAAGCGGTTCGATTATGACGCAATCAAAGCACTCTTCCCGTAAGGGGACGATCGTCACACGCAGGTGTTCCTACACCACCCTGACCAGCAGTTCCACGACGAAACCGTTGTCATTGTAATACTCCAGCCCGCCTTCCTGCTTTTCCATGTAGGTCCTGGCCAGATACATGCCAAGGCCATAGCCGGTACGGCCGGAGGAATTGCTGCCCCGGTAATACTTCTCCGAAAGCAGCGGCAGATCCTCCTGATCCACACCGGGACCCTCGTCGCGGATCGTGATCCGGATGAAGCGGATGGGCGAACCATCCGCCTTCCGCAGGTTGCTGACCTGCGAAAAGCTCACATGGATATCGGTGCCGGCATATTTCGCGGAATTGGACACAATATTGTCGACGACCTGTTCCATCCGCTTCCTGTCCAGAAAGACCAGGCAGGGATGGATATGGTTGTCGAGAATGATATTGCCGTAATCCGTAAGTTCCCGGAAAAACCCCTCGATAACCGTCGACTGCTCTTCGCGGGGGCTCACCTCGACCTCTTCAAGTTCCTCCAGATTGGCGTGCATCACATCGCTCATCAGGCCGCTGATGGTATCCGCCTTTCCCGAGATGGTGCGCACTTTATCGAGCAGGTCGCTTATCTCCTCCTGTGCGGCCTCGTCCCCGTCCCCAAGCCTGCGCGTCAGTTTGATCTCCATCACCTCACAGGCCGCACGGATCACGGCAAGCGGCGTCTTGATATCGTGGGAAAGTCCCTGCGTCAGCTCCTTTCGGGCAATCTCCGCCTCCCGTTCCTTATTAATCGACGCTTTCAACTGCTCCCGCATGATATCAAAGCCTTCGACAAAGCTCCCGAAGAGATTGTTCCGGTGAATCGGCAGCGGCTTGTCCAGTTCACCCTTCGCGATATCCGCCGCAAAGGATTCCAGTTCCTCCACCGGCTTTAAGAATGAGAGATACAGATACAACAGCAGCAGATAGCCGATGACCAGCACGCATCCGCACAGGAGGGCCGCGGCCTTAAGATAGTTCCCGCCCGTTCTGTCGTAGTGTTCCTCCAGATCATTCCAGACCACCTTACCCGTGATCACGCCGTTGTCCTCCAGATCGAGGATCAGTGCGCCAGAGCGGTAGTATGCGGCGAGTTCCGGCGGATCGGGTTTATCGGAGAGGAACAGGACACAGCCGTAGCGTGCCTCGATCTCCTCTTCAGGCGTCCCGGCGGCCAGTTCCTCCTGCACTCGGTAGCGACGGTCATTGTAATCGATGATATCCCGCTCCGTGTATATCGTATTCCTGCTCAGGACGACAAAAACAGCCAGTGCCCCCAGCATGAACAGCGTGAAGAGAACGGCCAGACGTCTGATCTGCTTCATTTTAATTCCAGGATATAGCCGGTGCCCCAGATCGTCTTGATATACGCCGGCTGATTGGGATCTTTCTCGATCTTTTCCCTGAGCTTTCTGATATGGACATTGAGCGTGCTGTCGCTGAAAAAGCTGTCGCCCCACACCTCGTCAAAGAGCACCTCCTTGGTCACGATGGTGTCATGATGCGCATACAGACAGGAAAGCAATGCGTATTCTTTTGGTTTCAGGGAAATCTGTCTCCCGTCGACCGTGACGGACAGGGTATGCGGATCCATGGCAAAGCCATCATCAGACGATGCCGTCCCCTGTGCCGCCTGCCTGATCTGTTCCATCCGCTTGAGGTTGACCTTGACCTTGGCCAGGAGGACCGAGAGACTGTAGGGCTTTTTGATATAATCATCGCCCCCGATGGAAAGCGCAATCAGCACGTCGTCGTCACTCTGCCTGGCGCTGATGAAAAGAATCGGGAGCTGAAGATCCTCCCTGAGCTTCTTGCACACGTCAAATCCCGAGCCGTCGCCCAGATTGATGTCAAGCAGCACCAGGTCGGCCGTGTTCTCCTCAAAGAAGCGCAGGCAGGCCTCTCCGCTCTCCACGTATTCCGTGGCCACATCAAACATGCGGAAATACTCCGCCGTCATCTGTGCCAGTTCGGTTTCGTCATCCACAATGAGACAATTGGTATGCATGCTCCCATCATATCACAAAACTATTCTTCTGTGATCATTTTTACCGGTTCGAGTTTCTTTATCCGCCGCCCCATAAAGGCAGCCGTAGCCAGAGCGACCCCGCAGATGAGCACGGTGGTCAGCAGATAGGAGAAAGGCGCGATCCAGAAGCTCATCTTCTTAAACCCGAAGATGGCCATGGTCAGCATCATCAGACGGCTTCCCGCAACGGGCGAAACGCACAGTCCGATCACAACCCCCATCAGGATCGCCGGCATATTGGCCATCATCACCTGTCCGATCAGCTGCCCCGAGGTAAAGCCCAATGCCTTGCTGACGCCGAGATTCCTCCACTGCCTGTTGATGTTGGTGCGGACAATGAGCGATTCCACAAAGGCCACGATCAGGATCGTGAGCACGGCAATGAAATAGGCAAACACCTTGAGCCCGCTGGTGATCATGCCCACGGTCTGATGGGACGCCTCAATGAAATCGGTGACGGTTACATCAGGATAAAGTTCGTGAAACGCACGCTCGAAATCCGCGAAGCTCGCACCGGGACGCAGGTTCACACAAACCGATGTCGAATCCGGGATCGGGCAGACCCTCGCCAGACCGTCTATGGTCATAAAGGTCATTAACCCCATATTGTTCATAGTCTGGTTCACACCGCATACGATAAAGGATTCCGTTCCGCCGTTCACCTCCACACTGACGGCATCCCCGACACCGGCACCGAGCTTCGCGGCGGCATTGGTGGCAAGCATCACCTCATTGGGATGGGCGGGCCATCTCCCCTCGACGATACAGCCGCCCCGGATCAGGGAGGTATCGGAGATCGCACGCACGGTGAAGGACTGTGTGGTTTTTTTCTTCCTGTATTTGACGGACATCCACAATTCCCGCCGCGTATCCTTCACGCAATCCAGCGCCGCGACCGATTCCGCCATCGCCTCACTGCCGGAGAAAAAGGCATCATAAATATCAAAGCCGCCCATCTCCATCACTCCCTCATCACCACCATAGGTGTCGACCATACCAAAGGCGACGATCGTTGAGATCGAAAGGATCATCATGATGAAGATGACGCCCAGCTGGGAGCGGAATTTGCCAAAGGTCTCCTTGAGCGCCAGGGTCACTGCGATGGGCAGCGACGTCCTGTCAAAGGCAAACAGGTTTTTCTTGTAATTGTGCGTGTTGACGCCTCCCCGCAGTGCATCCAGCACAGTGGTCCTGCTGTACTCTCTGCCGAGGAGGACCGTAAGTACCCCCACCAGAATGCAGATCCCCAGCAGAACGCCGAGGGCGACCGGCACGGAAAACGGCTGGTTCCACTTCAGTCCCAGTGTGATGAGGATGATGATGCCGGCCTTATCGATCAGTGCCGCGCCGGCCGCAATGCCGATCGTCGCACCCGTACCGGCCACAGCGAGCAGCTGGGTGAGAAGAATCACGACCAGTTCCCTGACCGTGTATCCCGCCGCCTCCATGATGGCGGTATTGCGCATATTGACCATGATGAAGTTCTTCACGCTGAAATTGATGATGACGATGGCGATCACCAGCATGATGACCGCAAAGAGAAGCACCAGTGCGATGAAGACGAAGGGCAGGATCATGGACCCGGTCTTCATCATATCCACCGGCAGGACATTGCAGGATAATTCATCACCCGAATGCCCCTTCATATATTCGCTGTACCAGTTCAGTAGTTCATCGCCAATCTGATCGGCCAGCGCGTCGGTACTCATATGTTTCTTCCGGGCCGTGTCCGAAAGCTGTGTTTTGACATACCGGCTGTCAGCGGTCCCGTTCGGATTTTCAAAGCGGATATCCCGGTATAACCGGTCGGAAATATAAACCTTATAGGTTCCCAGATTCATGGGGGAGCAGTATAGGTTGTCCTCATTAAACCCCGCCACCTTCAGATCGTAGACGTTCTCCTCAATTTTTAACTGCAGCACATCGCCGATGGCATAGGAGGTGCTTAAGGAGACCGGTACGACCGCCTCATTTCCGCCAAGGCCCGATGCGTCCATGCTCATGGTCTGGATCGTACAGGGCTCCTCATAACTGGAGAGATTGAACGGATATTCAACCCAGTTCTTTTCCCCCTTATGCCGGTATTTTGAACTGCATTCCAGATACTCCTGGGTCTCGTAATTCTTCAGCCACACATTTCCCCGGATGATCTCCTCAAGCTTTGCAATCGCCGGCTCGTTATTGTTGATACAGACAAACAGATCCGCGGCGTTGATCTTCTCCCGGTTGGTATCGATGACACGCCCTGTCCCCACGAGGAACGAGACGCTGATGAAGATCAGCAGCGATGCCAGTGCGGACAGAATAAAGAAGGTGATCATGTCACTCTTCTGCTTGCGGATATTCTTTTTTGCGATGAAGAAAAAACGGTACATGCTCTCTACCACCCCATATCCTGCAGGAAACTCTTGAGCTTCGCGTGACGTTCTCTGGCTTCTTCCAGCCTCGGATTTCGCTCATCCTTATAATCCCCCGCATAGGGTCCGAGCTCCACCTCATCACTGATCACCCCATCAGCGAGATAGATGATCCGGTTGCCTCTCTCGGCCGCCTTGATCGTGTGCGTGACCATGACGATGCTCTGGCCCTCCTGGTTGAGATCGGACAAGATATCAAGCACATTTTCCGTGTTCTGCGAATTCAACGCACCCGTGGGCTCATCCGCGTAGAGAACCTCCGGGCTGTTGATGACACCGCGCACCACGGCCACGCGCTGCTGCTGTCCTCCGGAGAGCTGCGAGGGAAATTTCCGAAAGTCCTCCTCACCGATCTCGACATGGTTAAGCAGCTCCTTTGCCTTTTTCGCCAGGGCCTTCCTGTCGCTATTCTTAAGCAGTCCGCACACCATGACATTGTCCAGCGCGCTCATACTGTCATTTAAGTAGTTCTGCTGAAAGACAAAGCCCACACGGTCCCTGCGAAAAACAGCCAGCTTATCGTTGCTGTAGGACGAAATCTCCGTTTCCTTCGCCCCGTCACCGTCCGTATGGTAGGTGACGGTTCCCATGCTCGGCCGGTCCATGCCGGAGAGCGCGTACAGGAGCGTGCTCTTGCCGGAGCCGGAATTGCCCATGATAACCGTAAAATCGCCCCTGTAGATGGAAAGATTTAAGTTTTTCAACACATGCTGCTGGATGGATCCGTTGGAAAAGGTCTTTGACAGATCCTTCGCAGTCAGGATGATCTCCTTTTCGCTCATTTATCGTTCACCTTGATCGCCATCCCATCGGCGAGCTCCTGCGTGTCATTCCACACCACCCGGTCGCCCTCCGAAAGACCGGCGCTGATCTCCACCCTGTCATCATTCCGGATGCCGCACTCCACAGGCACTCTGATCGCCTTGCCATCCCTTTCCAGGAATACGTAGGTTCCCTCCTCCTCTTCGGAAAGTGCTTCAAGCGGGATGGTGAGGATTCCGGAGAGATTGGCCGTCTGCACTTTGGACTTGGCTTCGATCCCCAGGATGATCCCGTCGTCCGGCGCATCCAGGGTGATCTCCACCCCCACGCCGACACCGGAGCCGGACTCTCTCGTCATCCGCTCGATTCTGGTGACCCTGCCGTCATAGGATCTGTTCTTGATACTCACAGTCGCCTGCTGTCCCTCCTCAATATGGATGATATCATAGCGGTTCACATTGGAGCGGATCACAATATCCTCCATCGAGGCCAGGGTCAGCAGCTTCGTTCCGCGGCCCACATCGCTCCCCTTCGGCGTGTCAATCACGGTCACCACACCGTCGAAATCGGCGCGGATGCCCTTCTTTGCCTCCTCATACTTCCCGATCAGCTCGCTGCTCTTTAATTCATTGGCCGTCTTCACCGCCTCCAGCTGCTCCTTGGCCCCGTCCGTCATGATCCCAAGCATCGTGCCGGCCTTCTGACTCGACATCTCCGCCCGCTGCTGCTGAAAGGCCGCCAGCTGATCATTCAGCGCGTTCAGTTCCTCCTGCATCCGGACAATATCTTTATCATACTGCTGATTGTATGCATTTGTCTGGATGAGCTTCTGCAGATTCTCATATTCTTCCGAAGTCGGATTGTCGGCCCAGTCAATGAGTGAGATCTGAAGCTTTGCCCCCTCATCGGCAATCGCCGCCTTCTTTTCAAGCAGGCTGTTCTGCTTCTGAGTGATGGCGGTCTGTGTGTCCGTGATCTGCTGATCAAGCGTCTGGAGATTCTTTGTCGCCTGTCCGTAGAGGCTTGCCGTCCGGTTCCCGGCCTGGATCGAGTTGTTGTAGCTGCCCAGATCCGCTTCCGCTGAAAGCTTTGCCAGTGTGATCTGCCGGTCCAGTTCCTCCGTGTCATAGGAAAGGATGAGCGTCCCCTTTTTCACGAAGTCGCCCTCCTTCACATGGACATCCGCGATCCGCCCTTCCACCCCGGCGAAGTACTGCTTTTCCTTATTGGTGACCACATTGCCGTTGATCTCCATGATGCTGGCCAGTCCGCCTCTTTCCACAGCGCAGACATTGACCGTCGTCGCAGCCGCCGCATCCATCGAGATCCTGCCGATCGCAACCAGCACCGTCAGCACCACGCCGGTCACGACAATCCTCTTCCTGTTCCTTAAGAATCCCTCCATCGCTGTTTTCCTCTCTCCCGGTGAATCAAAAAAGACTTACGTCCGTTTGCCGTTGATGATACTTTACAGCAGCAGGTCACGAAAGTCTTGAACTGACCCTTGTAAGAGTCTTAACTGTTTCTTAAATACACGTTATTGGATCAGCGATCCAGCTGCCGACGATCAGGATCGCAGTTTGCCCTCATAGAAAACCATGCGGCATTTCTGAATGAGTATCAGCGTTTTCAGGAGCCGCTGTCGGCGGTTCTTGATTCGGAATCAGCTTCCCTGACCGGGTTCCCGATCAGGTTGATTTCCCATAGTCAAAGCGCCCGTCGTTCTTTTCCTCAAGCGCCTTGATGAAATGATAGGCGTAGGTGCAGCAGGGGACGGGCACACCGGCCTCCGCCGCGATCTTTATCAGCACACCGAGAAACATTTCCACCTCCGTGTGGCGGTGTGCATCCAGATCCTGAAGGGTAGAGAATCTTGCGCTCTTGTCCACGGTCTGCCAGGCAGCTGCCGCATTGCCTGCCATCGGGGGAATCCTTATTCCTTTTGCCTGTGCCACCGCGTGCACCTCGGCATCCATCACATCCCTGAGATATGCGACATGCGCACTGTCCTCATAGGCTCCGTACCCCACGCCCAGCATGGCCTGCGGCAGATTTCTGCTGATGTTGCTCGCAAATTTGTTCCAGATCTCCCCGGGCATATCCGGCACAAAGTTGCAGCGGACGCCCGACCCGGCAAACAGTTCCTCGACCGCAAGCACACGTTCCGTCTTTTCACGCACATCCTTCTCACCAAAAAACAGTCCGGCTGTCCCCATCGGATCAAAGAGGATCTCCCCTCCGTCCCGCCAGGACTGTATCCGCATGATGGAGTACAGCATATGCTCCGGTCCTGCTGCCGCGCCGACGATCTCCTCACTGTCGATCCCGTTAAGCAGCGACAGGATGATCGTCTGCTCCGTCGTGATCTCCGCCGCCATGCGGGCTGCCTCATGGATCGCATCATACTTGACGGCGATCAGGATCAGATCCGCGCCGCGCGCTTCCTGCGGGGTCTCCACAACGGGAAAAAGTGTCCGGCCGTTGATCATAAGTCCCTGCTTCTGAAGGCGTGATCGCCGCCCCCCCTCGGCGATCACGGAAAACGATATACCCTCCTTCCGCATAAGTCCTTCCACGAAATAGGCACCCACCGCCCCTGCTCCGATCAGGACTGCTTTTGTAATCTTCATCTTTTCCTCCCTGACAGTGTCTTTCCGGGTTTATCAGTGATACACTTATATCACATCCGCATCATCTTTTCATGTTGATTTATTGCGTAAAAGCGCGAGCCGGGCGTACACGCTGCATCCATTGTTCTCTGTTGCTTCAGAGTTTCGTATCAAATGTCCTTCGGGCTGTAGCTGATGCGCACATCGATATCCTGCCTGTAGTTGCCGAAATTTTTGCCGAAGATCGTCAGACCGCCGATATGCTCGGCATTATCCGGAACCGAAATCCTGAAGCGTGCCGGCGCGTCGGCTGTAAAACCGAATTCATCGATGGTGACTTCGGAGATCTGAAGGCCGTCCATAAAGGTGCCCCGGTGGTTGATGGTCAGCATCTTCAGCAGACCATACTGATTCCAGTTGGGATACCACCAATCCGGAGTGAACATGCCGCGTACATCACCGAAATCGCCCGGAGAGAGCCAGCTCCCCAGCAACGTGTCATTGAGATGGAAATAAATGTCCGAAGGCCAGACGCCGTTAATCCCGGGCGCCTCGGAGCTGAGCTCAGCGGAAATACAGATCTCGTCGATCTGTTGCGAGGCGGGGACAAAATTTGGAATCTGATACTCCACAAATCCTCTCGTAAACCACAAAATGTCGGCGTCGAACCTTTCCGGATGTGCAAAATAGCGTGCATCGTCCACTTCGCCGATCAGATGCGTCGCCGTCGCCAGCCCGCAGGTGGGGTAAATGTCGTAATCGCTGTAACGGCCGACCTTGATGGTGGCAGTGTAGACATTCTGATCGGAGAACTCCCGCTTCAGATCAATCAGGATGCGGTCGAGATGGACCGAGCAGATCTTCTGATTGCCGTGTCCGGCTGCCGTATCCGAGGAGATCGCGACGACACCGCTTTCCTCTAGTTGCCGGATGTGACCGGTCAGCGCGCCGTTGGTGATCCCCAGGCGTCCCGCCAGTTCATTCATGCTCATACTTCCCTCCTGCGTGAGGATACGCACGATATCCACACGCATCTCGGACCCCAGCGCCTTAAAGAGCTTCAAGCCTTCTTCCAATGATCTGATATGCAGCATCCCGAGCCTCCGTAAAATATTTTAGTATAAACTGAATTATAAGCGTGTCTGTTCACATTTTCAAGGACAAATCCCAGAAAGATGCCATAATTTATTTTATAATTTAGTAAATTCTAAAATATATCATTTTTTTCTAAAATAAATATTGACTTTCAGATTATCGCACCTTAAAATGGGAGACAGGTTCCATTCCACACATAGTTTTCTGATTCACAGGAGGGCAAAACAGATGAAAAAGAAGCTATTATCCACTCTGATGGCGGCGGCAGTCGGCGTTTCCATGCTGGCGGGCTGTGCCACAACCACGACCGACACGCCCGCGGCGGCATCCGACGCAGGCGCGGCACCTCAGCAGACCGAGGCTCCTGCTGAACCCACGGCAGAGTCCGAGGGCAGTTCCACCGAGACCATGACCGGGACCGGTGAAGAGACGCTCCATGTATTCCTGTACATGCAGGAGCATGAGAAGGATATCTATCAGAAACTGATCGACGAATTTGTGCAGGAACACAACGATCAGATCAAGGAGGTGGTTTTCGAGGTCACCACGCAGGATGAATACAATCAGAAGATGACCGCCAATCTGGTAGCCGGCGATCTGCCCGATGTCTTCTATGTCGGTCCCGCATCCGTTCGCCAGTATGTGGACAACGGCTACATTCAGCCGCTTGACAAATATGTTGACGAAGCCACGATCAAGAGCATCTGGGGCACCACGCAGGAGATCTACCGCTATGACGGCAGCAAGATCGGTTCCGGCAGCCTCTATGCGTTCCCCAAGGATCTGTCCTGCTTCGCTTTTGCCTATAACCAGGATCTGTTCGACGAGGCGGGAATCCCCTATCCCGACCCGGAGAAGCCCTATACTTATGAAGAGTTCGTCGAGGTCTGCAAACAGCTGACCAAGGACAAAGACGGCGATGGCGAGGTTGATCAATGGGGCGTTGCCTGTGCCGATCAGTGGGGCATGACGCCCATCCTCTATTCCAATGGCGTCAAATTCCTCAACGACGACATGACCAAAGTCAATGTCACAAACAACCCGCAGCTCACCGAGGCGCTCACCTACTACACGGACCTTACCAAAAACGGATTGACTCCCACTGTCGATCAGGACACTGCTCTCGGCGGTTATCAGAGATGGCTCGACGGTCAGATCGGTTTCTATGCCTGCGGTACCTGGGATGTGGCGGCGTTCATGGATCCCAACACCTTCCCTTATAAGTGGAACCTCTGCGGTTGGCCGGTAGGTCCCAGCGGTGATGGTCGTTCCCACACCTGGATGGGTTCCGTCGGTTACACTGTCTCCTCAACCACGAAGTTCCCCGATCTTGCCGCACAGCTTGCAGCCAAGCTCTCCACCGATGCGGACGGTCAGCGCGCAGTGTCCGGCATCTCCACAGGTGCATCGATCCAGCTGCCCAACATTGCAGATCTGGCTTACGGCGAGTTTAAGGATGCGGTCAAGAGCGGCAAGGTGCCTTACGCTTCCAATGTGGATGTCATCTTCGGTTACTTCGACAACAACGACCACTATGCGGCGGCGCTGCAGGAGACCGACTACACCTACAACTCCGAGTGGTTTACACCGTTCTGGTCCGGCGTCTTCAACATCAAGAATGGCGATATCTCCGTCGAAGACTTCTTAAAACAGGTGGAGCCCGAAATGCAGTCTCTGCTCGATGAAGCGATCGAACTGCAGAACTCTACCACCAACTGATTACCGGCAAACCGGAGCCCCTCCGCACAGAGGGGCTCCTTTCTCCCGACAAACCGGCGGGACAGGGGGATGATGAATATGGCAGGGAAAAAGGTCAAGACGCGGATGTCCGCGATGGCAAAACGGGAGGAGCGCTGGGCATGGTTGTTTATTGCCGCTCCGTTCGTCGGTTTTATGCTGTTCATGGCATATCCAATCGTATTTGCCGTGATTGCCAGCACGAGCAAATGGACGGGACTCAACTCCTTATGGGGCAATATCGTCGGTCTGGGGAATTACGTCAAAATTCTGCATGATACCAGGTTCTGGAAAGCGATGGGGACAACGGTGATCTACATGATCGGGATTCCGATCGGCATGATCCTGGGTGTACTTATCGCCATGGGCTTAAACCGCGGCATTCCCGGCAAACGTGTCCTCACCACGATGTACTATGTCCCGGTAGTCTCATCACTGGTAGCGGTCTCCATCCTTTGGGCCTGGGTCTTCAATTATGACTACGGGCTGTTCAACGGAATCTGGAAAGCCCTGACCGGCATGCACGGCCCGAACTGGCTCGGCAACGAGCATATGGTCAAGGTCTCAATGATCATCTTCATGGTCTGGAAAGGCCTGGGCAGTTCCATCATTCTTTACCTTGCGGGTCTTCAGAATATTCCGCGTGATTACTACGAAGCAGCAATGATCGATGGCGCTGGCAGCTGGGCAAAATTTGCCAACATCACCTTTCCGTTACTGTCGCCCGTCACATTCTACATTCTGATCACCTCAATGATCGGCGGTTTCCAGGTCTTTGTCGAGGTACAGGTCATGACCAACGCCGGAGGTCCCAATTACAGCGCGGCCACTGTCGTCTATTATCTCTATGAAAAAGCATTCACCAACGGACAGTTGGGTTACGGCAGCGCCGTCGCCGTCATCCTGGCTATCATCATCTTCATTATCACTGCCATCAATTTCTGGGGTCAGGATAAGTGGGTCAAGACGATCGATTGAGAGGGAGGTGCATGATGGCAAAGATCAACAATAAAAAGGATTATCAGTCGAGCACCGTCCGTTCTCCCAGGGAGCGAGCGGCCGATGGACTCATATTTGTACTGCTGGCACTTTTTGCATTCACCATGGTCTTCCCGCTCATCTACATGGTGGCAACCTCGTTCATGACCAAGAACCAGATCCTCTCGGGCAAGCTCACGATCTTCCCGGATCCGATCCTCATCGGCAAGTACTCCGAGGTCATGAAGAAGGGACAGTTCATCTCCGGCATCATCAATACGGTTATCGTGGAGATCCCCGTGCTGTTCTTCGGCGGGTTCACCTCCTCGCTGGCGGCTTTCGCCTTTGCAAAGATGAATTTTCGCGGGAAAAATGCGTTGTTCCTGGCGTTGCTCGCGACGATCATGATCCCCTTTGCGGTTGTCATGATCCCGCAATATGTGCTTTTCACCAGACTGCACTGGACGAATTCCCTGCTGCCCCTCATTGTGCCCGGATGCTTCGGCAACGTAAGCATGATCTTCTTTCTCCGGCAGAATCTCTACAGCATTCCGACTGAGCTCATGGATGCTGCCAAGATCGACGGTTGCAACTACTTCGGGATCTATGCCCGGATCTTTCTGCCGCTCATGAAAGGCGCCCTCGGCACACAGCTCATGTTGTGGTTCATGGGGATATGGAATGACTATCTCGCACCGACAATCTTTTTACGCAGTGAGAAGTACTGGACGCTGCAGGTCGTCATCCGTTCATTCAATCACTACTACGCGATCCAGAGCGACTATGCGCTGATCATGGCCGCCTCCGTCATAGCCATGCTGCCGACGCTGGTGCTGTTCTTCCTGTTCCAGCGCGTCATCATCGAGTCGATCGCGATCAGCGGGATCAAGTGAACGCACAGGACAAGGAGTGTATCGCATGACAGAACAGGCCAGAAACGGAATACTCACAGATTACAACAGACCTTTTATCGAGCAGAGAGCAGATCCATATATTCTGCACGCTCCAGACGGAAGCTACTATTTTACCGCATCAGTCCCGGCCTATGACCGGATCGTCCTGCGGCACACCGGCGACCTCTACAGTCTTGCCGACGCACCGGATCAGACCATCTGGCGAAAGCATGAAACGGGTGATATGAGCCTTCACATCTGGGCACCCGAGCTGCATCTGATCGACGGGCACTGGTACATCTACTACGCCTCATCCAGACAGGACGACATCTGGCATCTGCGCCCTTATGTCCTGGAATGCACAGGGACTGACCCGATGCAGGATCCCTGGATCGAGCGTGGCCGGATGCAATGCGCACCGGAGGACATCTACTCGTTCCGGGCGTTCTCTTTGGACGCGACGACCTTTGTGGCGGGCGGCACACGCTATTTCGTCTGGGCAGAAAAAGTGTCCGTCGGAATTCAGATCTCCAATCTTTACATTGCGCGCATGGCGTCTCCGACACAGCTATCCACAGCCCAGGTCCTTCTCACAACGCCGGATTATGACTGGGAGCGCACCGGCATCTGGGTCAACGAGGGGCCGGCCGCTTTGATCAGAAACGGGAGAATCTTCCTCACCTATTCTGCAAGTTCCACCGGCAAAGAGTATTGCATGGGCATGCTCACAGCGGACGAGACAGCGGACCTTACGGATCCGGCCAACTGGGAGAAATCACGCCGGCCTGTCCTTTCCTCCGACCGTGAAAAAGGCTTCTTCGGACCAGGGCACAACAGTTTCACGACTCTTTCCGACGGACGCGATGTCTGCGTCTTCCACTCCCGCACATACGCCGAGATCGAAGGGGATCCGCTCTATGATCCCAATCGCCATACGATGCTGATGGAAGTAAAATGGGACGCGGCGGGACGGCCGGTCTTCTCCTATGAAAATATGCTGCATGCGTAAATTCCCTGCACATCAAGGCCAAATGCCGGGTTCTTTTTTCCGCCTTGCACAGGCGGGGGCGCTTTGTCTTGTTTTGGCGCTCACCGTAATGGGATGTGCGGCAGGTGACAAAGAACAACCCGATCCCACCGTCCAGGAGGCATCCATGACAGCATCTGTTGAGCTCACTAAGGAATTTCTTGACGCGCACCGCGTGCCAGTTCCCAAGATTTCCGTGCATGACCCGACAATCTTTCAGGACCGGGACGGGAAGTACTACATCGTCGGTACTCACATCACGAGTGCGCGCTCTGACGATCTGATCCAATGGGTGAATACCGATGAGATTTTCCGCGGCGCCCTTAATTCGGAAACCATGAAGCAGATCCGCGCCTACAACGATGATTTCAAGGCAGGCAGTCCCGTGGGATATCTTTGGGCTCCCGATCTGATCTATAACGAGACCATGGACAAATACTGCATCTATCTATCTGCCAACGGCGATCACTGGCAATCCAACATTGTTCTGCTCACCGGAGATCATCCGGAGGGGCCTTATACCTATGCCGGTTCGGTGGTCTACGGCGGCTTCACGGAGGATAACTGGACAGAGACGGATGTCGCGCAGGTACTGGGGCTTGATCCCGCACGAGACGAACTGCCGCAGCGATATATCCTCAACGGTGTCAAAAATGACCACTGGGGAAATAAGTTTCCCAATTGCATCGATCCCTGTGTGTTCTATGATGAAGAAGGCCAGCTGTGGATGAGTTACGGTTCCTGGTCTGGTGGGATTTTCCTGCTTCGTCTCGATCCAAAGACGGGTCTGCGGGATCCCGATGTGGAATATCCAACAGCAAAGCATTCGGACGCCTACTTTGGTACGCTCATTGCCGGCGGCTCCTATGTGACCGGAGAAGGCTCTTTTATCAAGTATATGAATGGATTTTACTGGCTGTTTATCTCCTACGGCGAGCTGCAGGCTCACGGAGGCTACAATATCCGCGTCTTCCGGTCAGAGCATCCGGAGGGTCCTTATACAGACGAGAGAGGAAACGGCACCTTTTACGACACGTATGTTCAAAATGTCAACTTTCCGACCGGAGAAAGACTCTTCGGTCCTTATCGATGGAACACGGACGAGGACGGTATGGTCTCGCAGGGACATAATTCCGTGCTTGCCGATCGGGACGGTCGCTTCTACATCGTCTTCCACACACGCACCACGAACGGCACGGAATTCCATTATGTACGGATTCATCAGTTCTTCTTTAATAAGAACGGCTGGCCTGTTGTGGCGCCCTACAGGACGACAGGGGAACGGCTGTCGGAGGAAGGCGTGGATCCCGCAAAGATCGCGGGAACCTATGATGTAATCCTGCACCGAACGGATCCTGACTATGAACATCAGGAACTGAACCTGCCGGAGATCTTGACGCTGCAGACGGACGGAACCGTCAGTGGCGCATACAGCGGCACCTGGAAGGCGGGAGGCGATACGCCATATCTGACACTGGAACTGACCGCCGCGAATGACAAGGAAAGCGATGTCTATGCCGGGGTTACACTTGAGATGACGATCGATGATACGGATCTTGAGACGGTGGTTTTCACCGCACTCGGAGAGAAACATCAGCTCACACTCTGGGGATCGAAACAAATCAGGGGATGACAGCGAGAAACGCGGTCATCCCCTCCGGCATTATGATAAGATTATTGATCAAAAAAACGCCGGATCAACGGTACAGCGTTTTTGCCATCTGTCCGATGGCATCTGCCGAGGCATGCAGCTCCTCCACAGTGGCGTTGATTGTGCTCATCTCCTCCGTCTCGGTCCCGATGCTGTCACTGATCATCTGTATCTTGGCCATGATCCCTTCCACAGATTCCTTGACGTGGGTGAGCTTCTCGGAGATGTGTGCGGTTGTGTTTTTCGATGAATCGGACAGAGATCGGACCTCCTGTGCCACAACAGCGAAGCCCTTGCCGGCATCGCCCGCCCTGGCTGCCTCAATGGATGCGTTCAGCGACAGCAGGTTGGTCTGGCTTGCGATGCTCTGGATATCCTCAATGATCGCCATGGAAGACATCACGGCTGCGTTGATCTCGTTGGCCGACTGACTTACCTCCGCCTGTCTTTCGGAAACATCCTGCATCTGCTCCGTTGCTTTTTCTACATTCACAGCAATTTCCGCAATACCTTCACGGAGAGACTCGATGTTCGGCTCCATTTCTTCTTCAAAGCGGACCTTGTTCTGCTTCTGTTCGGTGATATCAAGTATTGTTCCTGCCGCCATAAGCGGGACATTGTCATCTGACCACACCACGTAGCTGGAAGCGCGGACCCAGATGTATTCGCCTTTTTTGTGGAGCATGCGATACTCCATGTCAAACACGGTGGCACCCGACGGATCGGAAAGCTGCTTTCCCATAGCCTCTGACGCGCCGGGCACATCATCGGGATGAATCTTCGTGATCCAGGACTGCATGACATCAGGAAACTCTGCGGAATGCGGCGCATATCCGAGAATCTTCTTAAACTGATCGGAAAAGACCATTGGTGATCCGGGATCATCGATCGCATATTTTGTGAGATCCATGCTCCAGCTGCCTTCCATCATCATCATCTCCACGGCCTTCTGACGTCTGGAATCGTGCTCGAATATCTCGGCCGCATTCTTCTGCGCATCAATATCGGAAAAGGTGCCTATGAATTCCTTCGGATTGCCGTTCTTGAAACGAAGGCACTCGCCCGCCGCATGAAACCACTTATAGCCGTCATGCTTCGTTTTGATACGGTATTCGATATCGTATTTGGTCCGCCCGGATCTGTCCCCCTCGGCAGCCTGATATGCACCGAACGCAATGGGTGTGTCGTCAGGATGGATGACTCCTGCCAGCGAATCCAGGGTGTCAGGCAACTCCTGCTTGCTGAATCCCAACATCCTGCGGAACTCATCGGAATAAATCACATGGCTCTGGCTGCCGTCCTCATTATAGAAGCATTTCCAGATACCGAGGTGCGTGCTGGTGTTGACTGCTTCCAACTCAGTTTCGCTGTTTTCCAGTTTCTTCTTCAGCTCCGCGTTTTCCTTTTCCAATGCCTCGATTCGTAATTCTTCCTCAGATGGACCCGCCGATCTTCCGATACCAAACATCCTTATACCTCCCCCATGACTGTCATGTGCCCACAAAATGCAATCCGGTACGCCTTCTATTGTACTCCATCGTCCGTTTTTCAGTCAAGTGGTAATGGTTTTGCTAAACCATTACCACTTGCCGTATGTACGATTTCGTTGTATGATAGGCGATGATTGATTTTCAACAGGAGTGAGGTACAGAATCATGAAAAAAAAGCAGACAACTTCCCTGAGAACGCAGTTACTGATCATCACGCTGATCAACGTGGTTGTGATCGCTGCCATCGTCGGTGTCATTGCGACCTTCAGCAGCAACAAGCTCGTGCACGAGAAGTCCGAGCAGAGCCTGCGGAATAAGACGATCACGACGGCCGATGTGATCAACAGCGAAATGGCCAGGATCGAAACGAGTGTCGCGATCCTCGCGGATACCGTGATGGACAATCTCGACTGGGATTCGTTCACATCGGGAGACGCCGGCGTGGATGCCCTCACGGAGAGCGTGCGGCAGACCGCGATCGACTGTGCCAAGAATACAGAGGGCGCCATCACCTATTATGTGCGCTACAATCCTGATTACGCCTATCCCGTATCGGGCATCTTTGCCCAGATCAACGCTTCCGGCGAGTACGATCAGCTCACGCCGACCGATTTTACCGCATTTGACAAATCCGACACGGCGGTCAGCTGGTATTACGGCCCGGTCAACTACGGAAAGCCGATCTGGATGAGCCCCTATTACAATTCCAACATCAATGTCTTCATGATCTCCTATGTCATCCCGCTGTTCTATAACGGAGAGTCCGTCGGTATCGTCGGTATGGATATCTCACTGGAAAACATCAACGGGATCGTCGGGCAACTCAACAATGATAAGGAAAAGGCGTTCCTGCTCACAGCAGAAAACACCACCCTGGATCACCCCTCTCTGGCGGACGGAAGTGCTTTCGACACTGTTCTTCCCGGCGAAGACGGTTTTGTGACCTCTGGCAGCGACGTGTATTCCTATGTCACGTTGCGGAACGGGTTCCGGCTTCTGCTCTCCACCGATGTGAAGCATGTGAATCAGGAGGCCGTGAGTCTCAGGACCAAACTGCTGATCGGGTCGCTCATCGGCATCCTGTTCGGCGTAATCTTCGGCTTTTTGTTTATCACAAAGCTCATCGGACCGCTCAAGTCCGTCACCGCGATCGTGGAACAGATGGGGCAGTTAAATCTCCGGATCGATGAGAAGGAAACCGCCAGACTGTGCCGAAACAATAACGAGATCGGTCAGATCGCAGGAGCTGTCAGCAATCTCAAAACAAAGCTCACCGACGTGGTCGGAAGCATGACGGAATCGGCCAATGCGCTGGAGGATACCGTCGAAGAACTCACGGCGGATACCGCCCGGACCATTGATATCATGGATACGATCGACACGGCCTGCCGCAATATCGCCGAAGGTGCGATGAATCAGGCGGAGAGCACGACGGAAGCCTCTGCGTCAGTCAAAGAAATGGGTGATCTCATCGACGCGTCGAAATCGCGTCTCGACGCAATCCGCGGCGTTTCAGACGATGTGAAGGATTCCACACATTCCGCAAGCGACGGTCTCGAGCGGCTGCGGGAAACCAATCAGGAAGTGACGCGTGTGACCGACGAAATCGCGGAAGCAATTTCCGGCACCTCTGTTTCGGCGGATAAGATCAAGAAGGCCACTGATCTGATCACCAGCATTGCCGGCCAGACCAATCTCCTGGCCTTAAATGCCTCGATCGAAGCCGCCCGCGCCGGAGATGCCGGCAAGGGCTTCGCCGTTGTCGCAACCGAGATCTCCAAGCTCTCCGAGGAGTCCAACAGCGCGGCATCCGAGATCCAGTCGATCATCGAGGAGCTGGTGACCAATTCCGGTCAGTCCGTGCAGAAGATCCAGAAGGCAAAGGAGATCACGGAGCAGCAGACCACCCTGCTGGAGCAGGCAATCGAAGAATTCTCCACTGCCAAGGGCGGGCTGGATGAGAGCATCCAGGGCATTTCCGATGTGGGTGAGACCACCGACCGGATCGACTCCACCAAGCAGACGGTTTACAAAGCGGTTTACGGTCTTGCTTCCGTTGCCGATGCCAATGTCGCCTCCACACAGGAGACCTCGGAAAGCATCTCACGGGCCAAGGAATGTGCCACCGATGTGGATGCCAAGGCGCGGGAACTCTCCAATACGGCAGCCAGGCTCTCTGAGGAAGCCGCCAAGTGGACGCTGTAAAAAGCCAGGGGTATAAGCAAAGAAAAATCACAGAAGTTTAAAATCCAAAATATGGGGCGATGTCTTTCGCATCGCCCCTTGGATTGCTTTTTTTTATTTACTTTTTCTTCACCTTCGGCGTGGTCTTCTTTGCCTTAACCTTGCTCAGCGCGAGCTTCCCGTCTTCACCGATGGTCGTCAGTCCCGTGTTCTTTCTGTCAACGATCGTTACGGCACCTTCCGCCGGTGCAGCCCCGTTCCGCTCACCTTTACATCCGTCATATCATAGGGCTCGAAATTGCCGTCCGCGTTCTTTACCAGAATCGTCGTCCCAAGCACGGTTTCCGTCCCGCTCTTGATCCGGAAGTTAAAGTGTGTGATAGTACGGGCAAATATTCTCGTAGTGCCCATCCTTCATTCTGAATCCGCCCGGAATCGTTCCCAATTGTACAAAGCCCAATCGTTCATACAGATGCCTCGCATGGATATTGCTCTCGACAACTGCATTGAACTGTAATACGCGGAATCCGATTTCTTTTGCCTTTGACAGGCAATCCTTTACAAGCTGTTCTCCGATATGCTGACCACGACACTTTGAGTTTACCGCATAGCTGGCATTACAGATATGTCCGCATCTGCCCACATTGTTCGGATGAAGGATATACAGCCCCGCAATCCAGCCTTCCTCATCCGCTACGCCGGTATAGCTTTGTGATTCAAAGAACATCTTGCCGGATACATCATCAAGCAGATCCTCCTGCGGAAATGCGATTCCCTCTTCAACGACTTCATTCCAGATGTCTATCATCTGCGCAAGGTCTTTTTCTTTATATTCCCGTATCATCATTTTCACCTGCACTTATGCCCGGAGGCCGCCTCGAAGTTGTACTTCACAATTCCCAGATCGATCTGCGTCATCGGTCCCATCTTTGCCGTGATCACCGGTTCTCCGTTTTCCAATGTGATCAGGAATCTCTGCTGGTTTATTGCTGTGGGCGCCAGCAACGCGGCTTCCAGTCCCTCTTTGAACCAATCGGGCATATCCGATTCCGGGATATTACAGACCTTATCCTTTGACTTGGATTTGTGAACGCTTCCGTTGTTCTCCCCGTATCCGATCGCGATCACGCAGACGATTCGCTCGTCATCAGCGACAGATGCGCCGCATTTTCCTTTGCTGTATGTGCCTGCCACCCAGCAGGTGTTTAATCCCATCGTCTGGGCATGCAGAACGATCCTCTGGCCATAGTATCCGCCCCGCTCGTCCAGGTCATCAATCGACCGTTTCCCGACCACGGCTATGTAGTTCTTTGCGTTGCTGAACTTCCCGTAATGTGCCAGAAATGTATCAAAACACGCCGGATCATCACACACAAGCTGCATGTGCAGACCGCCTTCTTCATTGGTCTCATTGATCAGCTCTTCAAGGTGTTTTCTCGTGTCTGTGTCTATTGGCTCATCCTTGTATTGCCTGACTGAATGCCTTTCTCTGATTGCTTCCCTGATATCCATAGTCCCCCCTTTTCTCAACCCGTCTGCTATTGCTCTGTTGAATCCCCACGCAAGATAATCCACCGCCATTTCTATCGATGGCCACTGTCCGATCTGGAAGTAAAGCGGAACCGCAATCCCTTCAGATTTCCGCTGCCGAAGTCATCTGCTGCCGTGACAGGACACCCTGCCGACATGTTTTGCATCCCCATCATTTTATCACATACCCTGATTTTTGACTCGTTTCGGGCGAATTTGGTATAATACTTTCCGGAAAAACAAATGCATTGAGGAACCGACATGGAAAAAAACACAAATGAATTACCGCCCTGGGCGGAAGAGATGAGCCCCGACGATTTTATTTCGCATTCTCCCACCTATGAGAGCGGCAAGTATTTTCATCTGTTCGAAAAGAGCACCTACAGGGACGGATCCGGCACGGAACTGAAGTATTACACCTTTGATCCCGACAGGGACGCAAAGGTCAAAAGGAAGCTCCCGCTGCTGGTGTTCCTTCACGGAACGGGCAATTCTCTGGTAGGAGATCTCTGCATCAACTACACCGGTGCGGAATTCTATGCAACGGACGACTATCAGAAAAGCATGGGCGGAGCCCGTATTCTCATACCGGTTGCCAACGAATACAGGGATGAGGATGGGCGTACCCGCGGACAATGGAACCCCGATTATCTCGAGCCGGTGCATAACCTCATCATGTCCTTCAAAAAAGAAAGAAGTGAGATCATCGGTCCCGTGATCCTGCTGGGCAATTCTTCCGGGGCCACATTTGTCATGCGCCTCATGGACAACTACATGGACGACTTTGATGTGGTGATCCCTGTGGGAAGCGGCGATCTTCCCGGCGACAGCACTCTTGACGAGTATGACAGGAAAGGGAAAACGCTCTTTTTTGCGTTCGGCAGGAGGGATGAATTCAACGACTACTGCAAATATGTAGAGCCCAGATTGCCGAGACTGGAGAAAATGAAGCATTGCTTTATCTTTATACCGGAATGGGTCAGAAACGGAGACAAAGGCGTTGCCTCGATCAATTTCGGATTCGAAATGGGGCAGCATTGTCTGATCAACAGTGTCCATGCGAATCTCATGTTCGATGACGGCACGCCAATGGACGACCGTTTGCCGAACGGTATGACCGGATGGATATCACAGGTGGTCAGGGATAGGATGGACCGATGAAAAAGAATTGGATGTCAACCAAATGAGCGGAGATACCTCTTTCTCGGCCAGAATCGCCAGATGACCTGTGGCGCGTGAGATCGCGGTGTACAGGCAATGTCTCGAGATCCGGTCATCCGGGTAGTTCTCCGGATCGACATCCGGCAGGATCACCTGATCAAATTCCAGGCCCTTGGCAAAAGCCAGTTTGATCAGAAAGATGCCGTTTTGCGGGAGGGAATCGTGCTGACTCACCACTGCGGGAGCTTCTTTGCCCAGGATAGCGATGAGTTCTTCCAGCGTCTCTTCATTCCGGCAGATGACTGCGGTCAGTCCGTCCTTCTTTTGATATTCTGCAATCAGCTTTTTCAGTTCCCCGACATATTCCTTTTTCGATCCGCAGACCTTTATCGCCACCGCGTCTCCGGGGCGTCTGACGGTCAATACCGCCAGTTTTCTCTCCTGCGGCAGCAGGGAAGCAAACAGCTCCGTGATCTCCGGTGAACTCCGGTAGCTGGTCATAAGCGGCAGGGATACGAATTGTTTTCCCGCTTCACGGGTCATCTCTTCAATCTCGGAAAAAGAAACGGTATCTTCCCGTATCGACTGGAACTCATCCCCAAAAAGCATAAAACGGGCATTGGGATAATACATGCGGAGGATCTCCAGCTGCGCTTTTGTATAATCCTGTACCTCGTCGATCATGACATAGCGCATGTTCAGGTCGCACAATCCGGTCAGCTCCAGCATCGCGAAGAGCCACTCGGCTTTTGTGATATATTCGGTCCCGAGGATACGCTGCACGATGTGCCTCACATTGATCCAGGCATAATTCCGGATATTCCGTAACGCTCCGCCAAAATCGTTTTCCAGGCGTCTTTCCTCCGCACGATCCGAAGGTGCCACGGCATCCGTGTCCGCCTCCGCATCCTCCGCAAGGCTGCGCAGCCGGTTTTTTACCCGGTATTCCAGTTCATCGGCGGAGATCCGGATCCGCCTTACGCCGAGGGGAAACCGGCGATATTCCTTCACGATCGAAAGAACCTCCCCGGCAGTCATGACAACCCTGTTTTTCTGTGTAATGGGGAAGAAATCCGCCGCTTCCGGTTTACACAACGGCAGCCCTTTCCGGATCCGTTCCAGCCGGTCAGTTCCGGGTTCTTCACTTGCCCCAGACTCCTGTGCATCCGGTACATGAAGCATGGTCTGGAATTCCGTCCAGGTGATGGTCAGAGGATTCGTCTCCCCCAGATCCGGAAGTACCTCGTCGATATAGTCCCGGAACACCGGATTTAAGGTCATGAGGCATACCTGATCCGGCCGCAGATCCTTGCGCTTACGATAAAACAGATAGGCGATCCTCTGCAACAACACCGAGGTCTTGCCGCTACCGGCGATCCCGTCGACCAGAAGCACCGGTACATCGGTATAACGGATCACCGTATTCTGCTCCTTCTGGATCGTAGCCGTGATCGCTCGCATCTTGTCGGAATGTGTCTGTGAAAGCGATCGCAGCAGCATGGGATCCTCAATGGCGATCCCGGTATCAAAAAAGGAAATGAGCCTGTTCTTCTGCAGATCAAACTGCCTGCGCAGCAGCAGCTCCACCGGGATTTCCCGGTCTCCCACTGTATACCGGGTGGGACCGGTCTCCTGATTGTAATACACCTCGGCGATCGGCGATCTCCAGTCGATGATCAGCGGACCTGCGCCATGTTCCGTGATACCCGCACGGCCGATGTAATAGTTCTCCTGAGGCTCCGAGGGATCGAAGCACAGACGGATTTCGGCAAAATACGGCGCCTCCAGGAGTTTCCTCACGACATTTATGTTTCTCCAGAGAGAATCGCTTTCTACATTATAGGTGTCGATATAGCGGTTCCAGACCTCGATCTCTGCCAGAGTTTCCATGGCAGTCTCATCATCCGCGTAGTCAAAACGTATGTTGTCACGGATATCATTTTTATCCTCCTGTGCTTTCCTGTCCAATGCCCGGATCTGTTCCTCAAGTTCCTTTTCCATCGCAAGGAGTTTGTCATATATCAGGCTCAGGTGCGCCTGTTCCGCTTTGAATTCTTTACGATCCATATGTTTTCCCGATCCTTTTTTTCATAAATCTCCCGTCATTCATGCAGGACGCTTTCTTCACAGCCGAGCTCCGCTGATTCGCAATACAGAGATTTAACCTCCTGCACATCCACGCTTCACACTCCATCATTTTATCATAGTCCCCCGAGCGGAAAAAGGGGCGGCAAAAAAACCTGCAACCATCCCAAAATTCTATTATGTTTTTGTGAAAGGACAGTTTATAATGGTGGATATGATTTACAGAATATTCGACATATCGGCGCAGTTCAGCACGATGGGGAACACACGAAATACAGAATTGTTGAGGGTAAAGAGAAATGAAAAGGGGAGCATGAACGCTGCACCAGGTAAGGAATGATGGGATGAAAAAGAGTGAAAAGACAAATGTGATGCGGGTTCTTGACGGGAAGAAGATTTTCTACGAGAGCCATACATATGAACCGGATCCGACCATGAGCGGAGAAGAGATCGCAGGCATTCTCGGCGAAGACCCGGCGAAAGTGTTTAAGACACTCGTGACGCAGGGGAAGAGCGGGACATATTATGTTTTTGTAGTTCCTGTAAAGGAGGAGCTTGACTTAAAGAAAGCCGCTGCAGCATCGGGGGAGAAGGCGGTGAGCATGATCAAACAGAAGGATCTTCTGCCGCTTACAGGATATGTTCACGGAGGATGCTCTCCGATCGGTATGAAGAAGCAGTTTCAAACCTTTATTCATAAGACGGTCTCTATGTATGACAGGGTGTTTGTCAGCGCCGGCAAGGTGGGTTTTCAGATAGAGCTGGCGCCGGATGATCTGATATCGGTTGCGGAATGCAAATTGGCGGATATTGTCATTTCAATTCCTGCGCAGTTCCTTTAAACACCTGTTCCTATTGCTATCTGTTTCATTATCACTGTAGCAATATGTAAATATCCCCAAAGTATTACGGGCAGGATTTAAATACGCAGATCAGGACAATCCCCTGCATGAGTTTCAGTTGTGCCAGGCCGCCGATAGCCTGTGTGATCTTCCCGATCTGTTCCTCATCCCGCGCGCCAAAGTACTCACTGAGAAACTGCGGCCACATGGGCAATCTTATGATCATGTCCGCTCACAGGCAGGAATACGCCTGTGGCGTTCGTAATACCTGAAATGTAATTCGAAATTCTGCTTTCGAACCCTTTCGTCTTTCATACGGAATTTACTATTACAATTCAGGATTGTTTTCGTACCGGCAATGTGAACCGCTTTCCTGGCTTCCTCCAACTCCTCCATCCGAATCATCCGTCATGAGCAATTCCCGGAATTCCTTTCGCCCCGGAACCCATGCTTTTTCATAGATATGCGTAAAATGGTTTTTTACGGTCTGCTCCGAGATTCCATACATATAGGCAATTCTCCGGTTTGAGAATCCGGACACCTTAAGATATCCGAGTTCCAATTCCCGTTTTGTAAGGCCGTATTTTCGGGCGACTCTGAGATAGTGTTCTTTTGTGATCTCAGTTCCCGTCATCTTCAAGATCCATTTCTTCGTTCATTTTACGTTCTGCGTTCAGTTTGAGCGGTAGAAGGATAAACTCGATGATCACTGCATAGAATCCCGAAAGAAAACACACCGCCAGATTGGGGCCTATCGTTGATGGCTCAAGTCTGCCCAGCAGGATCACACCGGATATGATGATTGCAAAGAGCGCCCCGAAAATTGTCAGTTTCTGTGCCGCCCCTACAGCTTCTATGATGTTTTTCAGTTCCAGCAGACGATATGGTTTGATTCCGACCGAAAACGCCTTCCAAAAATCCTTCCATTCTCCCATGATGATCAGCCCTGGAACCAAGATCAATACAATGAGCATGATCGAAGGCAGATCGACAAACCATAGCACAGCCGACAGTCCTCCACATAGAAGGAGAGTAAACAGAAATAGTCCTATGAACAGAATCAACTCACCAAACAGAATCCACCTTATGTTTTTCTTCATAACAGCCCCCTTTCCGATGCTGAATCGCTATATCTATGCTGACTTTATCACAGATAGCACAGAGATGATATAGTACCTTTTTTCAAAATAGAGACAAGCAAAAAAGTCCGGGGATTTCTCCTCGGACTTTCCTGAATGATATTTCCTTCAGCCTTTTATTTCTGGCCGGCCTTCAGCAGCGCAACAGCCGCCGTCTTTGTCACCGTCTTGGCGCCCCTGTACAGCTCAATGAGCTTCTTCTCGGTGGCGGTAAGGTTCGTGATCGCTACAGCCTTCTTTGCCGCAGGCTTCTTCGCCGCAGTCGCTTTCTTAGCGGCCGGCTCCTTTTCCGTTGTCTTTGTATCCGCAGGTTTCTTTGCGGTCGTCGCCTTCTTCGCTGTCGCTGTTTTCTTTGTTGCCGGTTTCTTTGCTGCAGCCATGTCTTCTCCTGTACCTTTCCTGAAATCCCTTTTCATCATGGCCGTCATCAGACGGAACAGAACCCTTCAATCCTAAACATCCACCTCGCTCATCTATTTCCACGGTCTTATTTTATCAATCCAACCGTTTTCATTCCAATACTTAAAGTCGGTATATTCGGGATCCTTTTTACCAAGACTCGTCTGCAGCATCCTTACCATATAGAATTTTGCTCTCACTATAACATTTGTATGTCCCGGCTTATCATAATTAATAGCATGGTATTTTCGCGCGACACTGCTTAGCTTTTTATAGAAGGATGCTTTCCTCTTGTCCTCGATCTTGTCCCAGTCAATTTCAGACATCAGTTTGAAACTAACGACTTTGATGGTCGAAATGCCCCACCAGGAAAGGCTGTCCTTAATATCCTTTGCGGTGGATTTTCCGCCCGCTCCCAGGCATTGTGTGATTATCACAGCCCGCTTTCCGAACATTTCCTTCGCCGGGCGATGAGGCATCCACCTGTAGCCAAAATGGTCAAGCATAGCTTTCATTGCTCCGGTTGTATGGAAAACATATGCAGGTGATGTAAAAACAAGAAGATCCGCTTCAAGCAAGGACTTCTCGATCTTCTGCACTATTTCAGCATCCTTGCAGAGGTTCGGATTATTTCTGAAACACGCAGTACATCCTGTACAGAATCCCGGGCCATCTTTTGGAAGATAGTATTCCGTGATCTCTGAATCGTCTCTGAACTGCTCTAAAAATATTTCCTTCATTCTGTATGTAACACCATGCTTTTCAGTTCCGTTTATCACTGTGATCTTCATTTTGTACTCCTTCGCGATTGTTTCCTGTTACCCTGAATGGAGGTTTCACCTCTTGCATACAGTTTGTTAAACTGCCTGATATGCGCTTCCATTGTCTTAAGTGCCTCTTCCTCACGCTTGGGTTCACGGTCGCACATGGTCAGAAGCATATAGATTGGCGCGTAAAAATGCAGCGTCATGATTTCCACATTTTCTGTCTGCAATATACCCGATGAAACCATCAGACCGAAAAGCATTCCTTGATATGAAAGCGGATCATCCACGTACTGCTTCATATATGTAGCCGCAAGTTTTTTATCATGAAACTGTTCGATGGTAAGCATCTTGCGAAACCGCCTTGTATAGTCATCATGTATGAAATAAAGAAATAGATTGTTCCCAAGTGTGATCAGCTGCTCTTCAGATATATGCTTATAGATTTCAGCATCTTCCGCAGCGTTCGCTCCGTTGATCTGCAGATTGCCAGCTTCCTCCAAAAATCGCCTGTTCATCTCCAGGATGATTGCATCAAAAATGGCCTGTTTATTTTTGTAATGCTTATAAAGAGATGGTGCTTTAATACCAACCCTTTCCGCAATATCTGCAACAAAAACATTTGCGTATCCCTTTTCTGAAAACAGTGTCAATGCTTCATCCAGTATTCTTTGTTTGGTATCCATTTCATTTCCTCATACTCTTTGGCTAATTTCGATTAGCTATATGGTAGACTAATTAAAATTAGCTGTCAAGAACAAAAAAACGCTCGAAGGGCAAATCCCCTCAAGCCGCCAATCATATAAATCTACCATATAAACTACCATCAATGCCCTGTATAAAAATACCGCAATCTTTTTAGCTGATTCTTCCTCCATATCATGGAATATGAACAAGATTGGAAGAATTCTCGTACCCCATTGTTTAAATGCTTGCTTAATAAAGACATCATATTGACAATGTCTTTATTTTGATATATGCTAATAGAGGATCATTTAGGAGCAAACGGGAAGTACTTCGAAGGGACTTCCCCCAAAAAGCGAGAAAGGTTGTGATACTATGGCACAAGCTCTTGTGAATTTTAGAATGGACGACATGCTGAAAAAAGAAATGGAACAAACCTGTCAGGATCTTGGCATGAATATGACGACAGCTTTTACCATCTTTGCAAAAAAGATGACCAGAGAGAAGAGGATTCCTTTTGAGGTTTCCATAGATCCTTTTTACTCTGAAGGGAATATTGATTACCTGAAAAAGGTGACCGGCGAGATCGATTCCGGAAAAGCAGATCTCCACGAACATGAGCTTATCGAGGAATAACAGATGAGCAGAGTGTTATGGGACGACCGTGCCTGGGATGATTATATATACTGGCAGGGACAGGATAAAAAGACACTGAAAAGAATCAACACACTCATCAAGGACATCAAGCGCGATCCCTTCCATGGTATCGGCAAACCCGAACCACTCGTGGGTGATCTTTCCGGATGGTGGAGCAGACGGATAGATGACAGTAATCGCATTGTGTACAAATTTGAAGATGATGTAGTCACCATAGCAGCTTGTCGGAATCACTATGAAGGATAAAATTGTGGATGAGTTTACACCGAAGTTATTCTAAATCCGTATAATACTCAACCAGCATTTCCTTAGATATCGGCACACTGCTTCCTTCCAGCTCTTTATATATCAGATCCGTCAGATTCTTTAGACATGCCCATAACATCTCCTGGCTGTCATCTGTAATATACGTACTCTTTATGGCTTCTTTTTCATAATATGGCAGCTTGTCAATTTCTCGGTTTACAGCGCTTTCGAGTCTGTATCGGTCTCCTAAAAGATCAATATATATATTTCTGACAAATTCAAGTTCACCTACAGTACGGAAATAGTTGTTTCGCTTGATAGCTACCGCGGCATGCATCAAGTGCACCAATGCATAATTACAGGCGGTTTCCAGATCTTTTTGCTGTTTACTACCATATATCTGCTCATCCATAGTAGGCCTTTCAATCAGCATCTTCATCCATGGTTTCAAGAAGAAAGCTGACCGGTCGGAATCCGTCATTGCAGGAGATCATTGCCGACCGGGGATTTTTCATCCATCCGTCATAGAAGTTTTCTCCTCCGTGTGACAGGGTCATGACAAAGGGAGACACCGTGTCCCAGGCACTGTCGCAGAATCCCTCCGGCCGCTGCCAACCGTTACAGATAAACTCCTGACCAAGCCGCATGAAACAGGCATGCTCTATCGGATTCTCATATTGCTCGATCAGATCGTCATAATGCGTGATCCTCTTAACTGTTACACGAACCTTCTTCATTGTTTATCCCTCTTCCGGCTCATTCAATTCGAAGTACATCAAATAAGTGATCGTATATCAAATACGCTTTCAGCAAGGTACGTTGCTCCCGCAGATGTCAGTTCATCCTTATCACCATAACCGTACAGGACGCCTATGGAGTCTATGCCGACCTCATTTGCTGCCGTCACATCGTTTTCTCTGTCACCGATCATAACGGCCAGCGATTTATCAGCAATCCTGCATTCCTCTAAAGCATAACGAATGACATCGGATTTATGCGGACGGCTTTGGTCATCAGCGGTAGCCACAAAATCGAAATATTTCCCCAACCCAAAATGCGTAAGCACGGTATTGGTTCCCAATGCACTTTTTGATGTGGCAACGATCAACGTCTTGCCTCTGTCTTTCAGATCCGAGAGCAGCTGTTCTACCCCCGGGTATACTGCATTCTCCAATACCCCGCCCTGCGTATTGTAATAATATCTGTATAGTGCGATTGCCTTGTCTGTATCTTCGGGAGAATAGCCTAAAGCCCTGCCAAAAGAATCCTTCAGCGGAGGTCCCACAAATCTTCGAAGCTGACTGATGTCGGGCACCTTACCGCCCATTTTTTCAATCGCATACGAAAATCCATTCATGATTCCCGGCCCGGAATCTGTCAGCGTACCATCCAGATCAAAAAGAATGTAAGAATACGGCTTTGCCATTTATACAATTCCCCTTATCAGCTAATCCCTATAAACAGGCTCCATCTCTTCCTTTGAGGTCTGTATACTCTCAATTCTCCGTTCCATCCCATCGCCATCCATGATCTGTCCCCTGACAGCATAACCTTCAAAAAGAACGACAAGATTGATGACCACCATGATGATTGCTGTGAGCAAAAGCGGGACACTACCGATCAGATAGCCCTTTTCATACGAAACGCGATAGTATTGCAGATAGCAGATGAGACTTGCTGCAGCGACTACGATCACCAGTCCCGCGAGGATGATGGACGAGAACTGAAAAAGTTTTCCATGCCGATACCAACTATTCAGAGCACACAACTCCAGAACCGTCCATATGACGATGATCAGCAGTTCCGACGTGACCTGACGATGAAAAAGCCTGCTGCTGAGCGCCAAAAGGACCACATAGGTGATCACGCCGCCGATCACGATCGCAATCCCGGGAATACCCGCCTTCGCCTTCTCCCCGGACACACTGTTCATCGATATGACTGCCAGCGATAATCCGGCAAGTCCTGTGACAAATGCAAGCAGGAGACAAATCTTCCCGATCGGTGTTCCCGCCGGCGCGGGAGGGCGAAAGGTGATCCGCCACCACGCCAGATAAAACGCGGCGCACAAGACCATCAACCAGTTTCCGATCTCAAGCATTGTTATTTTCATTTACACGCTTCCCGGCTTCTGTATTTTTTCATCCTCGTTAATGGTACCTATATATATTTATACGAAGAAAATACGGATCTGGCAACATAGAATAATACGCCCGTGTATATTATCACGAGCGTAAAAATCATCATATCTTAACGCTATACCATCCAATCAAATCTCATAGTCTATCTTAAGTTCTCCCTCGTACCCTTCCAAACGTTTCTGTGCAAATTCAGCGTAAACATCCAGATTTTCAGATTGGATATTCCGATGCGGCGGAGCCGCCTGTCCGGTGTGGCGTGAGCCACCTGTCCGGACAGACGTGAGCCACCAGCATACCTTGTACCTTAATTATGATATGTATAACGTGAAGAAATGCACAATCGTATGCTTTCTTCACTCAAAAGCCGCTCGATATATATCGGCAATATTTAGAAATTTTGCCGATATATATTGACCTTTGAAATGGATACGATTATAATCATCCTATAATACACGATTCGCGGTGGTGCACATGAATCTAATGGCATTTACAAATAAACTGGATAGAGAAAAAAAGTATACCAGGAAGGAACTGCATAACCTTCTATGTGAAACAATGGAGGGATGCTCATATAATTCGTTTAATTGGTATATCAACCAAATGATCTCCGGCGGAGTAATTCATAAATACGGCCGAAACACATATATGGCTGGCAATGCGAGCAGGAAAGATTATATGCCCAGATACGGAGAGAAATCAGGGGCAATCATTGCGTTCATGGAAAAAGTTTACCCCGACACAGACTATTCGCTTTTTGAAACGTCAATGCTCAATGAATTTCTTAATCATCAAATAGCGAAGAATACCTTCTTTCTGTATGTCGAAAAGGAACTGAGTGATTTTGTTTTCAGAGATATCGAAGACACAACCCGGGATACCGTGCTTATTAAACCAGGCAAAAGCGATCTGCGCAGATATTGGAAACCTGATTCCATTATTATCCTGGATCGCGTCAGCGAAGCTCCGGCAGGAAGAATACAGAAGTACGACACCCCACTGGAGAAATTGTTTATCGACCTAATATCGGATCAATCCCTTATGTACATGTACAGTCAAAGCGAATACCCGGAAATGCTGCAGTTGGCTTATGAAAAATACTATATGGACAGACATAAGCTAAGCAGATACGCAAGAAGAAGAGGAAAACTGCAGGAACTGCAAAAAGCAATGATCATGGGAGGAATCGAAGTTGATAATACCTGAAAATTATTCACTATGGAGGAGTAAAAGGTGAGATACAAAATACTTGGGAAAACGGGACTTAAAGTAAGCGAGATCGGTTTCGGCGGAGAGTGGCTGGAACGCCATGATTTTGATGAATCCGTGGAATTGATAAAATATGCCGCTTCGAAAGGCATTAATATCATTGACTGCTGGATGCCTGATCCAAAATCAAGGGACATAATCGGAATGGCCATGGAAGGAAACCGCAAGAATTGGATTGTTCAGGGACATATCGGGTCAACTTATCAAAATGGACAATATGTCAGAACAAGGGATATGAAGCATGTTATCCCGGCGTTTGAAGATATATTGACACGTATGAAAACAGATTATATCGACCTCGGGATGATTCATTACATAGATGCTCAGGAAGACTGGGATAACTGTATGAATACCGAGTTTATCAGATATGTTCACAGATTGCATAATGAGGGGGTTATAAAGCATATAGGTCTGTCTACTCATAACCCCAGAATTGCAAAACAGGCAGTTGAAACCGGATTCATTGAAATGCTGCTGTTTTCTGTCAATCCGGCATTTGATATGAGGCCTGCAACCGAGGATCTTGATTCGATGTTTGGCGGATATGACGGAGATTATTCCGGAATCGATCCTGAAAGAGCAGAATTATACCGCATGTGTGAGGAAAACGAAGTCGGGATCACAGTTATGAAAGGATTTTTCGGGGGAGCATTGTTTGATGAAAACAGGTCTCCGTTTGGAGTAGCTTTTACTCCGAAACAGTGTATTCACTATGCTCTGACAAGACCCGGAGTATCATCTATCCTGTGTGGATATGATACAAAAGAGCAGATTGATGAAGCAGTATCTTATGAAACGGCCACGACGGAGGAACTGGACTATGCTTCAGTCATTGCTTCTGCCCCGATGCATTCGTATATGGGGCAGTGTACATATTGCGGACACTGCAAACCCTGCCCGGTGAATATAGATATCGCAATGGTTAATAAGTTTTATGACCTTGCAACATCTCAGGATAAAGTTCCGGAAAGTGTTAAATCGCATTATGAAGCGCTTGGAACAACAGCTGATGCTTGTGTGGGATGTACAAGGTGCGAAAGCAGGTGCCCGTTTGGTGTAAAAGTTGCTGACAGGATGAAAATGACACAGAAACTGTTTGGCTGCTGATACTTGAGGAAAACGTATATGGGAAGAAATGAATTTGAATGGAATAGGATGATGGCAGGAAAGATGTACTTCTAACCCATTTGTGACACACCGTTCATATCATGATAGCGAAAAGCCCGGAGATCTCTCCTCGGGCTTTCAAACGCTCAGATATCCGGGATCTGCTACTTGATCTCCGGTTCCGGGATCTGCGGAAGCACATTGATGTCATCGCCGCCGGCAAACCTTGAGGCTGTGACTTTGATCTTCATGTCCTTGCTGATTTCCACGGTGTAGCTGACGACAGTGGAGTCGGCTTCCGGATCCTCCCAGGGGCGTGCGTAGGTGAACGTGACCTCCGTTGTGCCGGCCTCTTTGGGGGCCAAAGAAAAGACCTGCTGCCCGCCCACGCCGGTCATCCCTTCTTCATGGGAGTTCTCCAGATATTCCTCGCCGACATTGAAAAGCTCCGGCTCCTGTGTGACAGTCCAGGAATAGCCGGTGGTCGGATTGGAATCCAGCGACAGCTTCATGATCTGCTGTTTTCTTGTTCCGCAGCCAGATAAAGCAAGGATCATCATGCAGGCAACACATGTGCGAAGGACGCGCTTCATCATTTCTGATCCGCTTTCAGCAGTGCCAGGGCGGCGGTCTTTGTGACGGTCTTTGCGCCTCTGTACAGTTCGATCAGCTTCTTTTCGGTCGCGGTGAGGCTGCTTACGGTTACGGCCTTCTTCGCGGCGGATTTCTTTGCTGCGGACGTCTTCTTTGCAGCAGGCTTCTTTGCGGCTGTCGTTGCCTTCTTTGCGGCGGGCTTCTTAGCAGCCGTTGTAGCTTTCTTCGCGGCAGGCTTTGCCGTAGTCGTCTTCTTCGCCGTCGTTGTCTTCTTTGCGGTCGTCTTTGCGACAGGCTTCTTCGCGGTGGTCGCCTTCTTTGCCGTTGTCTTTGCCGCCGTCGCTTTCTTTGTTGCCGGTTTCTTTGCTGCTGCCATGATAGTCTCCTCTCTTTCAACGCAATGAATTACTGCATTCTGCATCCATAACTGGATCTATAGTATCATACTTGCGGCATGATAGGAATCCCGTGGAAAATGACATCGTTTTATGCTGACGTAGCATTCAGTTCTTCTTTAAGTTCTACGAGAAAGGATTCCAGAAAAGTATGACGCTTTTCGGCCATCTCACGGGCGGTATCCGTACCCAGTTCCTCCTTGATCAGTAAAAGCTTATCATAGAAATGCTGAACAGATTCTTCCATACTGCGGCCATGTTCTCCGCCATAGGCAAAGGTACGGGCAATGCCGACTGCTCCCAGTGCGTCCAGGCGATCGGCATCCTGCACGATCTGTCCTTCAAGTGTCTGCGGTTTTTTGCCGCGATTCCGGCTGAATGATACCGCATTGATCACATGACATATTTCATCTATCGTCTCATTGGGAATGCCGGACGTCTTAAGGAATGCCCGGGCATTCTCGTTATTCTCCGTATCAAAAAGCTTATGATCATCCGCATCATGCAGGATCGCCGCAAGGGATACGACTGTCATATCGCACGGAGCTTCCTTTGACGCGATCTCCACGGCATTCCTGTATACACGTATCGAGTGTGCAGCATCGTGTCCGCCGGCGTTTTCGGCAAACAACGCTTCAATATATTCAATTGCACGCCGGATCAGTATTCCATCGATCATAGCATTGTCTTCTGCAGGGATTCAATCTATCGTCAGCCATTGATCCATGCCGGCGCCGGCTTCTTCATTCGGGCGTTCCTTAAACCCAAACTTCTCATAAAACGGCTCTTTCCCTTTTGCCGCGTTCAGGTTAAGTTTCACTTTATATCCCGGCTTCATATCGTCCTTGATCCTTTTGATGACTGCTTCCACAAGCGTTCTTCCGATACCTTGTCCCTGATAATCGGGATCAACAATCACATCTGACAAAAAAGCCACATAACCGCCATCCCAGAGAAGTCTCACTACGCCGATGGCTTTTTCATCATCTCTGACACAGATGACCATATAGGCGTTTTCCACGCAATTCCTGGCTTCCTCCAGGGGGAACTGCATCCATCCGACCCTTTTACGCAGGGTCATGTATTCCTCCGGTGTGATGTGATCAACATACTGAATCATATGCGCCTCCTGTCTGCTGATACTCCGGTATTATAGCAGATGCGGGCCGATCTTCAAAGAAAAGCCCATCATAGCTATGGCAGGGGCCGATGTTTAAAGAAAAGCCTTCAGAGCGATGGAGGCCGATCTCCGAAGAAAAGCCCCTGCCGGAAGATGTGTCTCCTCTGACGAACCGATTTTTGATCTCTTCCGGGCATCATAAAGGAGCCCCGGGAGGGAAACGATCGGCCTGCTGCCTCCTCCGACTTCTGACCGAGGAAGAAGACATCTTTTTACAACAGGCTTTACCATAGAATGCGCTACCTGATCATTTTAGTTCCTGATAGAACTCCACCGCCGCCTGGATTTCTTCATCTGTAGGATGTCCTTTCTGAATCCCGCCGACCAGTTTGAAAGGGCCGAAAGTGTCAAATCCGAGACACAGGTGTGATCCGATCTCTTTGCACTGCTTATCCTTGATCACCTGACGGATGGCGTTGAAGTAGCTTTTCCTGGGCGCGCCACAGGTGGCGATAAAGAAAACGTCCTTCTGGGTCGGGAGGTTAACGCTTGCGAAGTTGAGTACCTGCTTGGCAAAGCTCGAGTAATAGATCCCGGAGGCAAAGCCGATCCGATCATAACTGTTCAGGTCCACCTCATGTTTCTCGGTCACATCGATCAGGGTTACGTTCTCATCTGCTGCCTGAATGGCATCCAGCAGCTTCTTTGTGTTCCCATGATGCTGAGAATAGTAAGCAATGGCAGTCTTCATGCGCTCTCCTTTGGCAGAAATGATCACATCAACCCCATTATTATATCACAGCGGGTCAAATTCCAAGATGATCTACGACTGCACTGAGAGTCTTGCCGATGCTGTCGTGAAAGACCAGATCTGCCTTGCCTTCCATGTGGGTATGGGATTTATTGATGATGATCAGATGCTTGCCATGATACATATGCGCAAGCTGTGCGGCGGATCCGACTTCCAGAGATGTTCCGCCAATGATTAAGCAGTCTGCTATTCTGATCAGGCCGACCGCTGCTTCATAGGCTCTACCCGGGAGCATTTCTCCATACAGGGTTACTTCCGGACGGACCATCTTTCCGCATGCAGTGCACTTCGGAACAGGATCTCTGCTTTCGAAGATATAATCGACGTCATATTCCTTTCGACATGAGATACAGTGATTGTGCCAGATCGTGCCGTGGATCTCATATACGTTTTTACTTCCAGCCTTCTGATGAAGGCCGTCGATGTTCTGCGTGATGATGCCTTTAAGAATCCCGGTCTGTTCCAGTCTCGTGAGCGCCACGTGCGCAGCGTTCGGCTCGATCGTTCTGGCATCCAGGTTCTTTCGGTAATAATCGAAAAAGACCTCCGGTTCCTTTTTCAGGCAGGGATAGCTGAGCAAATACTCCGGGCGATACATTGAAAACCGTTTCTCTGTCTTATGATAAAGACCATTCTTGCTGCGGAAATCCGGGATACCGCTTTCAGTCGAAACTCCGGCACCTCCGAGGAATGCCACATCCTCCGATGTCCGCAGGATATCCGCAAACAGATCTATTTTTTCCTCTTCAGTTCTTTCGACCTCTTTTTTCATCTGTCGTATCGATTTCCTATTTCGGTTATTCACCAAGTAATACACCGATCAGATCATTCTCCGGGAATTCCGGATTTGCGTGAAATATGTCAATCCGATTCTCATCGGGGCTGCGGTTCACAAAAGCAGGATAGAGGAACCCGAATTCCGGCTTATCAGGTTCGTACTCATCAATGAGGCCGCCAACCGTACAGATGATGAAATCATATACTTCGTCGCCGTCATAGATATACGCACCGTCAAAGCCTTTTCGGGGGATATCATAGGTGCCGTGAAAGACAAAGATATAGGTTCCCACAGCACTGCCGCCATCATAGTTGTTCAGGATCTGCTCATATAGAACATCCATCATGACATCGTTTTGCAGGCCACAGTCCCTGAGGCCTGCCAGCAGCTGCCACATGCTGCCGGCACCGGTATTCTGAAACTTATATTCCTTCAGCTGTTCGTTGGTCTTTGCAAAAGGGATGGTCTTCGCCATGTTCAGGTTCCGTGCCTGATCCGAAGGAGACAGCTTCAGAAACCGGGTGTTGAAAGTATCCCCGAGTTCCCGTTCCTGATCCGTATAGGCCCCGGCGATTCTCGTAAAGCAATTCCGCGAGGGTGTCATCCGTCGGGTCAGTTCCAGCATGTCGTCGCGGTTGATCATCCTATTTCCCTTCAAGTTCCAACACTCTGGTTTGCGCAATTCCTCAATTATCTCCGTCTAATGTGTCTGCTGCTTCTCGTTCAGTTTTCCGGCAGACAGCAACTCTTTATAGCGAGAGCAGAGCGCCTTATAGTTCTCCTGTGCCGCATCCTTGTAGTTGTTTGACTGATTCATGCGGGTCTTGGAGATCAGCGCCTCAAGTTCCCCATTCTTTTTCACCCCGAAAAACAGCATTCTTCTATCACCTTTACAATCTCTTGAAGTCCCTTTTCGTCATCTTCCGAGAATCTTCCACAGATTGGACTGTCAATGTCCAGTACGCCTACGATTTCTTCATCCTTATGGATCGGAAGAACAATTTCTGATGCAGATGCGCTGTCACATGCAATATGTCCAGGAAAGGCATGTACATCCTCCACACGGATGATCCTGCCTTCCTGTACTGCTGCTCCGCAGACACCTTTTCCAGCCGGAATCCGTGTGCATGCTGGTTTCCCTTGAAACGGTCCGAGGATCAGTTCACCGTCACGCATGAGATAAAAGCCTGCCCAGTTGATTTCTGTCAGCGATTCATATAGAAGAGCAGAAAT
>JAIKYU010000033.1 GCA_024682835.1 Lachnospiraceae bacterium
AGAATCAGATCGATCTCCCCCTGTCTGCATCGGAAGTTACACGCCACCGGAACAGCTCCCAGCGAGCGCGCATAATCCATTGCCAGAGCCTCGTAACGGGCGCCGAGTTGTCGTTTGTTCTGTGGATTGTTCATGAAAGGATCCTATTTCCCGGGAAGCTTGATCTGACTCTTCGCACGGATTTTGTCCATCGCGTCGACAAAGACAAGGATTTCGGCGACCACCTCATAGAGCTCGGGGGGAATCATCTCGCCGATTTCCAGTCTGGAGAGGGTATCCGCAAGCTTACTGTCCTCATGGATCGGAATATCATTGACCTGCGCCTCCTCAATGATGCGCTCGGCAAGCTTTCCGCGGCCGGCAGCAAGAATCCGGGGGGCATCATCCTGACCCGGATCATAGCCAAGCGCAATGGCCTGCTTTGTTTTCGGTCTGTTCTGATTCAAGGAAGCGTCCTCCTATGCCAGTGCGTCAAAGGAGGTGTGAGACAGCGCGGAAAGGTGGCTGATATTCCCGCCAAGCATTTCCCTGACCGGTGCGTCCGGGGATTCATCCTCCTCATCCTGCCTGTGCATCTTTACATCCATGTTGTAGCCGCGCTTTTCCAGCCGTTTGTTCAGAATATCTATGTGATCCATCAGAAAATCGATCATCTCATCGTCCGAGAGGTAGAAGTTGGTCTTCACGTTGTTGTCCTTCATTTTGACAAAAACGTCCACCGGCCCCATGTGTTCCATGTCCAGATGCAGAACTGCGCTGACTGTACCGTCCTCGTGCATCGCATTCTTTTTGTTGGCGTAAACATAAAGATCGCCGTGCGTGTTTTTTCCGTTCATTTTGAGCGGCAGCTGCACATACTGGAACATGTGGTTCAGATCGTTCATGAAATTCAGATTGTTTTGCAGATTGCGCACACTCTCTGAGAGATGTGTGTTTGTACCATGTGTGTCGGACAGGATCTGTGCAAGCTTCGACGTCTGGTTCTGCAGGCGGTCATACAGGTTCTGCACATTTTCCTTTTTCCCGACGTCCGCGGGTTTTAACAGCCAGTCCCGGGCAATGGCATCCTTGATAAGCCCCCCCAGTTCCTTCGTGGAAAACAGCTTTGTCCAGGCAGCGTCTGTCCGGGTATCCTTGTGGCCCGTCTTTTGCCACGCCTCGGAAAGCGCCCGCATCAGCTCGGTCTGCGCAGGCGATTCCCCGCCCGTTGTCTGGATATTCTGTATGACGGATTCGGGAATCTGCAGCTGTCTGAGCAGATCGACAAACGTCTGATCCCGGGAGACAGCGGCCGGACTGCTCAGCCGGCCCGTTGTATCCGCGTCGGAAAGTGCCTTCACGGCTGCTTCCAGGACGTTTGCGGCATCCTTTACGGCCTCTGTGGAAGCCTTTCCGGTCTGTGCATTGTTTTCTGCCGTCTGTTCTACAGGCGTTGATCCGGCGGAAAGAGCCTGCTTATCGGTCGAGGCGGTCTGTGAAGGGGACGAAATGCCGTTTGTCTCACCGGCCGCGGCCTGCTTCATTCCATCCGGCGGCGTGCCGCCCCCCTCTCCCACGGGAAGCTGACCATCCGCAGGAAGGGTCGTCTGCCGGACATTCGTCTGTGCTTCCTGTCCCGGCGCTGCCAGTGCTTCCTGTCCCTCAGACGTCTGTACCTGTGCTTTGCCGGTCAATTCCTCCGGCACGTCGTCAGGGGCTTCCTCCCCGGCAAAAAGTCCGAGCAGCTCGCCGTAAAGATCCAGCGCATCCCCGGTCCTGCCCGCAGCCTTCATCGCCTCGAAGGCATCCGGCAGTTCATCCATGACGGTGTCGATGGCGTTCATCACCTGGTGTTCAAAGCTTTTGTAATTTTCAAACTGTTCGATATTGGAGCCTGTGACCGGGATTCCGAGACTGGTCATCTGAACGATGCTCGTCGCATGTCCGGGATAGTTCATGACACCGCGGTTCATCGAAAGAAGGGAGGCTCTGTCGATGGACATGCCCTCGCTCATCATCTCCCGCACCATGGCGGTCGTATCCGGGTTGGCGCTCAGTCCCGCCTGAGAAAGAGCCTTTAATCCCGCCTGGGAGACCGCGGTATTGGCATAGAGTGGTCTCAAGGTCACCCCTGTGCCGGTCTGCGCATTGCCGCTTACGGAAAAGGAGAGATCCTGCCCGGCAGATAGCGCCATGTTGCCGGAAATCCTGGCATTGATCACCGCTCCGCCGCCAAGATCCACCTGCGCGGAACGTGTGCCGTCAGGCTCTGCGGAAACGGAGATCAGTTTTCCCTGAAGGGTCTGTCCGTCCGAGAGCCCTGAGAGCCGCTCCTGTCCGCGGGCAAGCGCCGCCTCCTGCGCGGCGGGTGTCTGCAAAGCAGGTGTTGTGCCCTGCGTCCGGGTCGTTTGTAAAAAATGGCTGATCATCCGTTTCTATGATCCCTCCAGAATTCCCCCGATAAAGCTTCTGCGGTGCAGCGGACAGGGGCCGTGTTTTTTCAGCGCGGCGATATGCTCGGCGGTTCCGTAGCCCTTGTTTCTGTCAAATCCGTACTCCGGGTAGACCTCGGCCATCTCCACCATGTAGCGGTCACGCGTCACCTTGGCCAGAATGCTCGCCGCCGCGATGGAAACGCTTTTCCCGTCTCCCTTGATGATGCTCACCTGCCTGAAATTCGAAAGCTGCGGCACATGTACGGCATCCAGCAGGAGAAGATCCGGGCGGACGGCCAGGGAATGCACGGCCGTGGTCATCGCTTCGTAATCTGCCTGCAGGATATTGATCTCGTCGATTCTCTTTTCATCCGCCCAGCCTGTCGCATAGGCCACAGCCAGGGATGTGATCATGGAAAAGAGGGTCTCTCTTCTTTTTTCGGTCAGTTTCTTGGAATCATTTAGATGTTCAAGTGAATGGATGACGTCTTTATCCTTTGGAAGGATGACGGCGGCCGTGACCACGGGTCCTGCAAGGGGGCCGCGTCCCACCTCGTCGATGCCGCAGATGGATTCGCAGGAGGCATATTCGTTTTCGTAGGCGCACATGGCATCGAGGCGGGCCCATTCAGCCAGCAGCTTTTCCTGTCTTTTTCGTTCCCTCTCCTCTTTCCCCGTCATTAATGCACAAACCCGAAATCGGAAAAGGGATAGATGCGCAGAAACGCACGTCCGATGATATCTTTTCTTTGGATATTGCCGACAGAGGGATCACGCCCGTCCGATGAATTGTTGCGGTTGTCGCCCATGACAAAATATTCGTCTTCGCCGAGGACAATCGGCTCAATGGCGCGCCCCGGATTCTTGATGACCTCCTTGCCGTAGCTCTCGGAGAGAATTTCCCCATTGATGAGGATATGTCCCTCTGTATCGATCTGCACCGTTTCGCCCGGCAGACCGATGATCCGCTTGATGTAGAGGACATTTTCCGCGTAACGGAACGGAAAAACGATGATTTCAAACCGCTTCGGATCACGAAAACGATAGGAAATCTTGTCAACAATCAGGGAATCCCCGTGATGAAGCGTACTCTCCATGGATTTGCCGTCCACATCCGTGCGTTGCGCGATGAAGATGATAAAGAGAAACGTAAGCGCAAAGACAACGGCGAGATAGACCAGTGTCCCCAATATGCTGCGTATGCCCTGACGAATCTGACCGCTTCGTTCGTTGCTCATTTTCCCGTCCCCGTTTCGTTCTTCTTCAATCGATCGATCGTTCAACCTGTTCCTCCGCCTGTTTTTCCGTCCCAGGCTGCTCCAGCAGGATTCCGCCCAGACGTCCCTTGCGGAAATCATCCAGAAGGACCTCAGCGGCACGCTCTGGGATTGTCCTTGCTCCTTCGCCGAGAAGACCTCTTCGTTCGGCAATATGCTCCAGAATCATATAGGGATCCGTCCCTGCCTGATCCGGTGGAATGGAATAGCGCTCGAGAAGGGCTGCGGGCGCAAGTGCATACAGTCTCCGGATGAGCCCTGCAGCCAGCTGCGTTGATTCCAGCTTCTCGTCGTTCATGCTGCCGATGATGGCCAGCAGCTCTCCGACCTCGGCATCCCCGATTCTGGGCCAGAGAATCCCCGGGGAATCCAAAAGCTGAAGACTTTTATCCGTCTGAATCCACTGCTTTCCCTTCGTGACACCCGGCTTATTTCCCGTCTTCGCCACGCTTTTTCCGGCCAGAAGATTGATCAGCGTGGATTTTCCGACGTTTGGAATCCCGCATACCAGCGCGCGAATCGGCTGATTCTTAATCCCACGCCTTAAGTTCCTCTCTCTGCGCGGCTTTGCCGCCTCATCGACCGCAGCAAGAAGCTTCTTTTTCGCGTCCTTTGATCTGGCGCTTATGGTGACAGGGATCAACCCCTGATTCCGGTAAACGGTCTCCCACCTGCGAAGCCCCTCCGCGTCAGAGAGATCCGACTTGTTGAGAACAAGAACCCTGGCCTTTCCGCGGCAAAGCTCATCGATGTCCGGGTTTCTGCTCGCGGAGGGAATTCTCGCATCCACCAGTTCGATCACCAGATCGATGAGCGTGAGGTTTTCGCGCATCATACGAACCGCAGCCGTCATATGTCCGGGATACCATTCGTAGTTCATTGTGACGCTCCCATCCACAACCAGGCCTTGCCGACAATGGCATCCTTTGAGACATTGCCGATCTGGGGACTTCTCGAATCCTCCCCGATGTTGCGGAGATCGCCCAGGACGAAGTATTCCTTGTCACGGAGGGTGATGCCGTTGGCCGCTATCCCTGCATCGGCGATACGGTCGTAGGAATGCTCCTGATCCGTTGCCGGCTTGTCATTGATATAGATGATGCCGTCCTCAATGCGCACCGTCTCGCCCGGAAGACCGACGATACGGCGGATCATGAGATGCGCACTCTCGTTGCCGTTCGGATAAAAAGCGATAATATCGCCCCTGCCCGGAGAACGCAGCCGGTAGAGCACGCGGTCAATCAAAACCCGCTGGCCGTTCTTGATCTCCGGCAGCATGGAGGAGCCGCGCATAAACACGCTGTATCCGAAGCCGTTGGCAAGGAGCCATGCGACAAGAACCGCGATCAGCGTGTAGAAAAACCAGGATAGAATCTCTGCCACCAGCGCTTTGGAAACGATCTTCTTCTTTTCGTAGAATACCAGCCCGCTGCGTCTTTTACCCAAAAGTGCACCTCAACAGAGAAAAAAGGGCAACCTGTACGATTGCCCTCCATCCAATCCTCACTTCACGTGCGTATAGGATTACCGCATGATCTCCTTGACCTTGGCCTTCTTACCGGTCAGACCGCGCAGGTAGTTGAGCTTTGCTCTGCGCACCTTACCGCGGCGAACCACCTCAACCTTTTCCACATTGGGAGAGTGAATCGGCCAGGTCTTCTCCACGCCGATGCCGCTGGATTCCTTGCGGACCGTAAAGGTCTGACGGCTTCCGCCGCCCTGAATCTTGAGCACCGTTCCCTCGAATATCTGTACACGCTCGCGGTTACCTTCCTTGATCCGGTTGTGCACACGAACCGTGTCACCGGTTGAAAACTGCGGTACCGTCTCCTTCTTCTGCGCGTTTTCGATTTCTTCAATAATTTTGTTCATGATAACCTCCTTACAAACCACAAATTACACAATAACACAAATCTTCTTGTTTCGTCAAGTATTATTCATCACCGCGAATCAGCCGGCTCATGGCGGCGACGCCGAGATCAATCGCCGCGTCCGTATCATGGACGACCGGATTGTCCAGCCCTGCCTTTTCCCTCTCCTGATTGGCCATGACGAGGAAACAGGCCCCAACCCGCACGCGGCGGTATGCGCCGACAATAAACAGCGCTGCACTCTCCATCTCGGAGGCGAGACATCCCATGCGTTTCCAGGCATCCCATTTGGCCGTCAGCTCATCATGAACCGGCTTGGTCTCCGGAGAATGCTGGGAATAAAAACTGTCCTTTGACTGTACAACTCCCGCGTGATAGCGGTCGTTCCGCTCTTTTGCGGCTTCGATGAGCGCGTTGGTCACCCGGAGATCAGCCACGGCCGGATATTCAAGCGGCGCGTACTCTCTGGTGGTCCCCTCCATGCGGACCGCCCCCGTGGCGATGATCAGATCGCCTCCGAGAATCTCCTCCTGCATGGCGCCGCAGGTTCCGATCCGGATAAAGGTGTCCGCGCCGGCGTTTACGCATTCCTCCAGCGCAATGGCTGCGCCCGGACCGCCGATACCGGTCGATATGACACTCACCGTCTCACCGCACAGCTTCCCGCGGTATGAACAGTATTCCCGATTCTGTGCGATCTTTTCCGGCGACTGGAGCCTTTGTGCGATCCGTTCGACCCGTCCCGGATCCCCGGGCAGGATCACGTATCGACCGATGCTTCCGTTTTGCACACCGATATGATATTGCGTGTTTTCCGCGGCATAGATCATTCTGCGTTCTCCGATTCCAAATCCGGAAGCAATCCCTTCATCACATGGATTTCCAGGATCCCCTCTTCGATATCCACCCGTCTGATGCAGTCCCTGATGGCCGGAATCATGACCGATCTGCCGTCGCCATCCCGCATCTCGTAAACATCGTTTGCTCCTGTTTCAATGACATCAACAATTTCACCAAGCGTCCTGCCGCCTTCCTCATCAACGACTGAAAGACCGATGATGTCGGCGACATAATACTCCCCTTCCTGAAGCGGGATTGCGTGGGCTCTGTCAACCATCAGCGGGCAGGATCGATAGCGCTCCACCGACTCCACGGTATCCAGGCCCTTGAATTTCAGCACAGCAAACTTCTGGACAAATTTGACCCCTTCGATCGCAAGCGTCCGTCTTCCCTCTTTGGGATGAACGAGAACCACTTCCTTCAGCTCACGAAACCGCGAAGGATCATCTGTCGTCGGAAAGACATTGACCTCTCCGTGAATGCCGTGCGGCTTTGCCACCACACCGACCTGAAATTCGTCTGCAAGCTTTCGTCCGCTCAATCGTTCGTCTTCCCCCTGCGTCTTCGCTGACCGTCCCGTTTTGACAGACTGTCCGTGCGCCCCTTCTCCATGATCCGCGCTTCAGGATGCGCGGCAAGATATGCCTCATAGAGCTCGGGCCTTCTTTCCTTTGTCCGGATCAGGCTCTGCTCAAACCGCCATGCCTCCACTTTGGCATGATCTCCGGAAAGCAGTACCTTCGGGACCTCGAGTCCGTTCCATACTTCCGGTCTTGAGTATTGCGGGTATTCCAGAAGACCGTTCTGCAGGGAATCCGTCTGCGCGGACTCATCATTGTGCAGCACACCGGGCACAAAGCGGGAGATCGCGTCGATCATCACCATGGCAGCCAGCTCACCACCGGTCAGCACATAATCCCCGATGGAAATATAATCCGTGACGATCTTTTTAAGCACCCGTTCATCCACGCCTTCATAGTGACCGCACAGGAAGATCAGCTCCTCCTCCCCGGCCAGATGCTCGGCCTGTTTCTGAGTGAAAACAGCCGCCTGCGGCGTCACATAGATCACACGAACCTTTTTGATGCCTGCATGCGCAGCCAGTCCGTTGGCCGCCCGCCGTTCGGCTTCCTTTTTTATCCCCTTCAGGATGTCCACGTAACAGTCGTAAATCGGCTGGGCCTGCATCAAAAGACCCGCTCCGCCGCCGTAGGTGTAATCATCCACCTTCAGATGCTTCTTTTCGTTGGTATAATCACGTATATTGACCACATGAAAGGAAAGAAGCCCTTTATCGGCTGCTTTTCCGAGGATTCCCGCCTCCAGTCCGGATGCGACCATCTCCGGAAAAAGGGTCATCACATGAAACCGCATGTCCCTTAAGCAATCTCCACATCCACATGTGTGTGGTCTCTGGTAGAGGCGGCTTTCACCACCGCGCGGATCGCTTTGGCAATCCGTCCCTGCTTGCCGATGACCTTGCCCATGTCGTCCGGAGCCACATGAAGAGTGAGGGTGATGTCCTTGCCGTCGCGCACCTCTTCGACCGTGACCTGCGAAGGGTCATCAACGAGAGCCTTGGCGATCACTTCTACAAGTTCCTTCATCCCGCACCTCCTTTAGCCGCGGGTGACTCCCGCCTGCTTCAACACCTTGGCAGCGGTAATCGTGGGCTGCGCACCCTCGTTGAGCCACTTCTTTGCCTCTTCGACGTCGATCTGTACCTTGGCGGGATTGGTGTTGGGATCATAGGAGCCCAGATCCGCAATCGCTCTGCCCTGCACGGGAAAACGGGAATCCGCTACCACCAGACGGTAGTAAGGGGTCTTCTTCTTTCCGATTCTCTTGAGTCTGATCTTAACCATTTTGTTCTTCCTCCTCCTGTTTTGTGAAATGAATATCTATGCATAAATCTCCGGCCGGTGTCAGACGGAGTTTATACTCAAAAGTATTTCCCTCTCGGTCTTGGCATCCCGCCGCCCATCAGTGCGCCGAGGCCGCCGAAGCCGCCGTGCCTGCCGCGCTTGAACCCGCCCATCTGTTTCATCATCTTCTGAGCCTGCTCAAACTGCTTGATAAACCGGTTGACGACGGCAATGTCATTGCCGCTGCCCTTTGCGATACGGAACTTGCGCTGCGGTGTGAGAAGCTTGGGATTCTCCCGTTCTTTCGGTGTCATGGACAGGACGATGGCCTCCATCCGGGCGAGTTCCTTTTCATCCGGAAGCTGATCGTCCGAGATCTTGCCGCCCATGCCGGGCAGCATGTTGAGGATCCCGCCGAGTCCGCCCATATTCCGCATCTGCTTCATGCTGTCCAGATACATGTTGAAATCAAATCTGCCCTTCTGCAGCTTGGCGGCAAGCTCCCTCTCCTTCGCTTCATCCGCCTCTTTATTGGCTTCCACCGCCTTGTCGATGAGCGTCAGCACATCGCCCATACCGAGAATCCGGCTGGCCATGCGGTCCGGATAGAAGGGTTCCAGATCAGCCAGCTTCTCTCCCATACCGGCATAGATGATCGGCTTGCCGGTAACCGCTTTTGCGGAAAGTGCCGCACCGCCGCGGGAATCACCGTCAAGTTTGGAGAGCACCAGTCCGTCGACACCGATCTTTTCATTGAAGGTCTGTGCCACATTGACCGCTTCCTGACCGGTCATGGCATCGACCACCAGAAGGGTGTGATTGACCGGAACCGCGTTTTTGATATCCACCAGCTCCTGCATCAGCGTCTCATCTATCTGCAGACGCCCGGCTGTGTCGATGATGATCACATTGTTGTGATGCGCGCCGGCATATTCCAGCGACTGTCTGGCGATCTCCACGGGAGAGATGTCCGTCCCCAGGGAGAAGAAATCGGAACCGACCTTTTCCGCGTTGACCTTAAGCTGATCCACAGCGGCCGGCCGGTACACGTCAGCCGCAACCAGAAGCGGAGATTTTCCTTTACTCTTGACCTTTCCGGCGATCTTGGCCGCCGTGGTCGTCTTACCGGAGCCCTGCAGGCCGCACATCATGATGATGGTCGTCTTACCGCCGGGCTCGAGGGCCAGCTCCACCACCTCATCGCCCATCAGCTTCGTCATCTCTTCGTTAACGATTTTGATGACCATCTGCGCCGGATTCAGACCGTTTAGCACCTCTTCACCGACCGCGCGCTCCTCGACGGATTTGACGAACTGTTTCACCACCTTGAAGCTGACGTCTGCCTCCAGCAGCGCCATTTTCACCTCTTTGAGGGCAAGCTTCACGTCCTCTTCGGTAAGCTTCCCCTTGCCGCGGAGGTTTTTGAACGCGTTGGTCAGTTTGTCGGTGAGTGATTCAAATGCCATATCAAGCCATATCCTTCAGAATCTCGTCCGCGATGAGCCGGACTTCTTCGATATCCGTGATCTCCAAAAGGCGGTTCGCATGAGCCGTGATCCGGTCAAAGCGCTCCACCATGTGAAGCCTGTCTTCATATTCCTGCAGGGTCTTTGTCACACGCCGCAAAAGATCATGTACCCCCTGTCTGCTGATTCCCTCCGTCTCCGCGATCTCCGAAAGCGACAGATCCTCATAAACGGCTGCTTCATAGATCTTTCTCTGATGTCCCGTCAGCAGCTCTCCGTAGAAATCGTAAAGACGCCCCTGCTCCACCATTTTTTCCATAGCGCTGTCAAGAATAACACAGCAAAAAGCGGCTGTCAAGTAATATTTCTTGACAGCCGCTGAACCGTTTGTTTTCTGAAAGAACACGCTTACGGAAGCGAGTACCCGTACTTTTCCGCGAGATCCTCAAGCGTCTTCTTTTCCTCGTCCGTGAGGTTTTCAACGACGTTCTCCAGCGCCCCCTCCGTATCTCCGCCCGCCAGACCGCCGGCGACCTGCGTGACTGTTTCGGCGTCCAGATGATCGGCGACGATCTGTGTAACGGCCGCTTTATCCTCCTCCGGGATACGATCAAGCGCCTCTTTGACGGCCGGATCATCCGGATCCAGTCCCTGCTCGCGAAGAGTCTGCTCGATGCCCCGATCCACCAGCGCTTCGGCTGCCTTTTGCTTCAAGCTTTCACCGAAGGAGCTGCGTGATGCGGCCTGTGACGCTGCGGCGGCCCCCGATTCGCTCAGGCTGTCAAAATAGTTCACGCCTTTCAGCAGCAGCACGACAGCCAGAAGAGCCACCATCACCACCGCAAAAATGATCGCGATCACCGGCCAGACAGGCTTTTTCTTCGTCTGTGTCTTTACATAGACCGTATTATTGGTAGCATTTGTCGTCTTTTCCTCATTCATCTCCATTTCCTCCCGGCATCATTCATTCCTTCCGTCCGCCCGGCCCGCAAAGATATCCCGGCAGAGCGACACGCACTCATCGCAGATGCAGGCACCGGAGGGCGCTGATACCATGTGTTTCACCTCATCCCTCTTTTTCCCGCAGAAGGAACAGGTCACCGCATCCCCAAGTGCCTCGATGGCTTCATTCATGGCTTCTGCATGCTTTTTCCTGCGGACCTCCAGATCATCCGCCAGCTCCTCCTCCACCTGCTGCAGCTCTACCAGGCGCTCCAGATAGGAGGTAAGCTTGGCCTTGTTGACCTCCTTGAGCGTTTTGTAGCGCATGTAAACCGTTTCATCGGCGGCCGCCGTCTGATCCACAATGATTCTTCTCGTTTCGTCTGTCTGCATGTCAGCCCTCAGATTCCGAAGCAATATACAAAACCCCCAGGGTGCCCGGCCCGCAGTGTGAAGAAACGACCCCGCCGGCGCGTGTTTCTAAGATTTCCTTGAAATGCCCGAGGCTGATCAGGTAATCACGCACCTGCGACACGACCTTTTCGTCGCAGCCGGAATGCGTGATAAAGACCCGGTCCGGCTTGGCCTTGTTCATTTCCTCCTCCATATCACGAGCGTAATTGACGATCACCTTATCCAGCGAGCCCCGGTATTTTTTATCCGAATGCATGGCGCCGTTCTCCACAACGATCCTCGGATGAAGCTTCAGCGCGGAGCCCATGAGTGCGGCCAGACCCGAGCAGCGGCCGCCTCTGTGAAGATAGACCAGGGTGTCCACCACAAAACTCGCGCGGACAAGCGGCCGGTAGATAAGGATCTGCTGCGTGATCTCTGAAAGCCCCTTCCCCTCCGATGCGAGAATGGCCGCCTCAATGACCAGGTGACCGACGCCGGTTGACAGGTTGGCGGAATCCATCACGGTGATCCGGTCCTCTGCGTCCAGTTCGGAAACCGCCAGGTGGCAGACGTCGTTGCAGGAAGACATGCTCCTGGAGATCGTGAAGACCATCAGGTCATCGCCGCGATCCAGATATTCCCTGAACAGCTCCGTCACATCCTCCGCGTTCGGTGCGGAGGTCTTGGGGGTCGCCCCGTTTTCATCCGACCATCGGTAGATATCACCGGGCTTGATATTGACACCGTCCAGATATTCCGCTTCTCCCAGATGCACATGAAGCGGTATGATCCCGATCTGATACCGTTCAATCAGTTCCGGCGATAAATCACAGGTACTGTCCGAAACAATTCTGACCATGATGGCACTCCTTTCCGATTACTTTATAAAGCATCATAACATATTCCACATGCCCATCACAATAATCAATGCCCGTTTTTCGTCACCTGAAAACTCCTATAGTCAATAATATAATCGAAACTGAGGGCTGCCGTAAGGTATGTCATCGCTCCTGCTACAAGTGGGTCTATTTCTCTATTCTCTCTTGCCAACAGACTAACAAAGTATAATTCCTCAGTCAATACCATCAAAAAGCATCCACGTGAGCGAAGATGCCGATACTGAGCTTTTTCATAGGTTCATATACTCAAAATAATCAAAATCCGCAGGGGTTCTTCCGCTGCTTGCCCCACTTAACGCATAGATGCCCACAAGGGTACCGGTATGACGTTTCG
>JAIKYU010000054.1 GCA_024682835.1 Lachnospiraceae bacterium
ATCACGGGGGCATTTTGCGTCAGAGCATTATGGAAGAATCCGATGCAGACGCGTTCGCAAATGCTCTTCGAGAGACGAATATCCCATACGTACAGATCCAGGTGAGGAATAACAACGATGAAGTACAGAACATCTTTTATATACGCGGCGGTGCTGCGGAGGATGCCTCACGCGATCTTCCGGATGACAGCAGCCAGCTGGAAAAAGCATGGGCGCTTTTTACGGAAAGAATGATGGAGCGCCTTAAGGAAGCGGAAAACATCGAAGCGCATAACCATGAGCGCAGATATGAAAAGGAAAGGAGCAAAAAACATGGGCGTGAAGTTGATATTGGCTGAAAAGCCAAGTATGGGCCGCATTATAGCCTCGGCGATCGGCCCGATGACGAAATACGACGGCTACCTGGAGGGATCCGGGTATGTCGTCAGCTGGGCCTTCGGACATCTCTATGAACTGGATGATCTGGAGCAGTACAAGGATCCGAGCTTCAAAAAAGGCGACAAGGCAGCCTGGAAACTGTCGGATCTGCCCTTCTATCCCGATGGGTGGCGGTTTCGCTATTCCCCCTGCCCTGACAGCGGCGTGAAGAAGCAGATCCGTATTCTGAAGAACCTGATGAACAGGAAGGACATCGATACGATCTATAATGCCGGGGACGCAGATCGTGAGGGTGAGGTCATCATCCGCCTGGTGATCGACCAGAACCTGAAGACTAGAAAAAACGTCCTCCGTCTCTGGCTGCCGGCACTGACCCCGGAGGCCATCCGTGATGGAATCAAAAACGCCAGACCGGATGCGGAATATGACGGTCTCTATCAGGCAGGCCGCACCCGTGCAGCCATCGACTGGCTCATGGGGATTGAGCTGACGCGCTTTGCCACGATCAAATCCGGAGGCTTTGTCCGCGTCGGCCGTTGTGTCAGCCCGATCGTGGAGAAGATCGTGCAGCGCGAGAAGGAGATTCTAGACTTCAAGCCGAAAAAGTACTTGGGTATCGCATCAAAGCAGACCGTCAATGGTCTGCCGCTGGAGCTGACGAGCGCAAAGACCTATGAAATGTCGGAGATTGAGGCAGCACAGGCCTATGCTGACAAACTGAACGCGGGAGATGCCCTGGTCGTGTCAATTGACCGCAAGCACACCATTGTGAGGAGACCGAAGCTCTTCTCCATGTCGGATCTGCAGTCATATGTCTGTAAGAAGAATAAGGGACTGGCACCAGCAGATGTGCTTGCCGCCACACAGTCGCTCTATGAAAAGGGGCTGGTCACTTATCCCCGTACCAATAGCAACTATCTGGCGGCCGGGGAAGCTGACCGTGTGGAAGCCATTTTGCGCGCCTGGGGCAGGGAACGCTTCCCTGGGATCGATCCGAAACGTGGGGATAAGAATATCTATGATGACAGCAAGGTGGAGTCCCACTCTGCCCTGATGCCGACGGAACGGGTTCCGATCGCACTCTCCAGCATGGAGAAGGAGATCTATGACACGATCCTGAACAGATTCCTGGCGGTATTCTACGTCGAGGAGGCCTATGCAGACAAAACAGAGATCACTCTCCTCTGCGCCGGCGAGGAATTCACTGTGAAAGGCAGCATCATTGCACAACGTGGATGGCTTCGTTTTGAGGACCTGGAGAAAAAGGACAAGCTTCTCCCGGTTCTCGCAGAAGACGACAGTGTTCCGGTATACTTCACCCCTGTCGTCAAGGAGACATCTCCGCCCAAGCGCTACACGGTTGAGACCCTGAACGCGTGGATGAAAGCGCCCTTCCGCGGTGAGGAGAAGGATGACGATTATACCGATGCAGAATGGAAGGATATCCTGGCGGATGCCACGATCTGCACCGAGGCGACCCGTGCGAACACCATCGATCGTTGTATCAAGAGCAAGTACATTGAACTGAAGAAGGGCTGCTATCACGCCCTGGAGGATGGCTTCAGGCTGGTGGATACCATGAAACGCCTGCACATCGACCTTTCCCCCAGACGCACCGCGGATCTGTCGCGAAGCCTGCATGATGTCGTGGCAGGTAAGAAGAAGCCCGCGGAGGTTTTGGATGAGACGCGCGTGCTCCTGGATGAAATCTTTACAAAAGGTCCTGATTAAGGCAAAAGATGGGGGCAGGCGATCCAACCAACCATGGATGAAGGCGGAGCCGCCGTAGTCGTCGAAACGGTGGGCAGTGTGGGCAACCCGTTCTTTGGGTTGTCCATCACTGTCCACCGTAATGCGTTTTGAACTATGAAATTGCCTAATAGAGGTAGATATAAATTCTAGAACTCCGACGCCTTGAAGTTGTATATAGGCTTGAGTACTTCAATAACATCCACGGCTTCCTGCACCACACCAATAATGTCATTAAGCGATTTATAGGCCATTGGCGCTTCGTCTAGTGTGCCTTCATTAATTGAGGTGGTGTAGATTCCCTTCATGGTCTCTCGATATTCCTCCATCGAAAGAGAATTTACGGCTTGCTTCCTGGACATAACACGGCCTGCGCCATGAGGTGCAGAATAATTCCACTCCGGATTACCTTTTCCCGTGGCAAGAATGCTGCCATCCCTCATATTGATTGGGATCAGTACGCGTTCTCTGTCGTGGGCGGCAATGGCACCTTTTCGAAGGATCATCTCATCGGTGTCGATGTAGTTATGGATCGTGTGGAAAGCGTCTGTCCCAGTCATGCCGGTTCGATCCAGCAGTATCTGCGCCATGATTTCACGGTTTCTTCTGGCGAAAGCCTGGCAGATTTCAACATCATGCAGATAGTCAACAAAGGGCTGCCCAGTCAGGAAGCAAAGATCCTCCGGGATATCCGGTGCCTGCTTTTCTTTTTTGGCCCTGAGGTCATTCAGCGCTTTCTGGATCTCGGATTGTCTTCCTTGTTCTGTCAGTGTCCGAATGATTTCTTCTCTGGCATCGACATATTTACCGATTCCCTTGTGCTGGTCGATTGCGATCTCCTGATAGAGCTCTGCAACCTGTTTGCCAAGATTTCTGCTTCCACTGTGTATCACAAGATATTTTGTGCCATCTTGCGATGCATCTACTTCGATGAAGTGATTTCCGCCGCCCAGCGTGCCAAGGCTGCATTTCAGCCAGTTCAGTTTCTTGAGCTGCCCAAAGCATCGAAGGCTCTTCATATCAAAGGGTTCAGCCTCTTTCTCCCACACATTCATGCCGGAGGGGATGAAGTGTGCCGCCTCATCCACTTTTTCAAAATCGATATCGATCTTTCCAAGATTCACAGTGTACATACCGCAGCCAATATCAACGCCCACGATATTCGGAACGACCTTGTCGACTACCGTCATGGTCGTTCCGATCGTGCACCCTTTTCCTGCATGGACATCCGGCATGATACGGATCCTGCTTCCCTCCGTGAATTCATGATCACACATCCGTCTGATCTGTTCGATTGCGTTATCGTCAATAACGGTGGCGTAACAGACTGCAGTATTGAATTTTCCCTCTATGTTCATCATAACAAAAACCTCTATGCTGCGATCTTCTCATAACGGGCAGAAGAAAGCACATCCATCATGTAGGCATATGGGTCGAGCGTGTCTTTGGAGATCATACCGAAGATCCTTGGAGTGCAGCCTGACGCCAGGATGACCCCCTGCTCGTTTCTTGTTACCGGCTGCTGGATATTCCGGCTCGCAACATTCCAGAACACCACCTGCGGAAGCCGATATCCATGTTTCGCATAGGCATTCTTTGCGTACTCGAAATTGGTCATACCGACATTACCGGTACAATAGTCAAACTCCATATCCGAGATGATGTAAAGCTTCTCCGGCAGATCCGACTGCTCCAGACGGTTGCGTACCGCAGTTCCGAGGATCAGATCAAAAGTCTTTGCCAGATCCGTGTTGCTGCATTCATTATAGCCCATGCAGTACCTGACCTTTTCGACGATGTCTCTTCCCTTCACCTCCACCAGTTGCGGATTCTCCGAAAAAGTGATGAAGTGGTTGCGGAATGCCCCTGTATTACGCTCTGCGAAATAGATTCCCAGGGATTGTGCAACGGCAGCAGGCAGCACCTGACCGAATCCACCATACATGGAACCGGATCCGTCAACGACTGCGAGCGCATTTTCCGCTCCGGTGAAGTTCTCAATCGCATTCCATGTGACATCCATCGACTTCCGTTCCTCTTCGCTGAAAGGGGTTCTCCAGTTGGAACGATTGACGATCGGCGCGATCACATCGTAGGGCGTCAGGGTTCCTGTATGGAGTATGGACGGATCTGCTTCGGCTTTCGAAAGGAACGCACGGTATCTGTCCTCATCATTCCGTAGAAACGCCTTGCGATACTTGTACAGCGCCTTGGAGGGTTCCTTCTCATAAGCAAAGGTATACTCTCCGGTACGCAGGTTGTTTTCAATGATCTTCAGATGATCACGCAGAGCGACCAGCGTTTTGCGATATGTTGCATCATTCATGCCAAGCGCATGTGCGATCCTTTTGGCCTTTCTGACGCTCTCCTTGTTGCTGGCGTTGACGGACGGCAGCCACTTAGCAAGAAGAGAAACCTCTCCTCCGGATACAAGAGCTTCCCGATCCTGATCTAACTGTTCCCTGATAAAGGAGATCATATCTGCCTCACAGGGTGTATCGATCAGGACAAGCAGATCATCGTAACGGCCATACTCCGCGATGAAGCACATGTTTTTCCTGACGGTTTTCGATTCATTGATGGCAAGCCAATGCAGGATCGTCTGGAATACGCGACGCTCGCCGAGCCCGCCACGGACATCACGTGCATAGAACAACGTTTTCACGGCGAGATCTGCGTCCTCCGCATAAGCACGGAGAAATCGGGAAACGATATCCTCCTCCTCGGCATTCCGGAGAGCCCCAATTGAGGCAAACAGATCCAGACAGTTCGACATCGTGCTTCGATGCGTGACCGCGCCGTTCTCCGTAAATGTCAGGTTCGCTTCTTTCTTCAACAGTTTCAACATTTTATTTTCCTCCTGATGGTGCAAAACAGTCACAAGATACATTTTTGAATGATGAGAGGATTTGAACCTCTCGTGTCCCCTGGCCCTGAACCAGGTGCCGAACATATCAGCCAATCATCTTTGAATGCTTGCTGCAGGTATCTTTACGACTATTTTGTTAGTGGCTCACAGAACTGTGGCATTCCATGAGCCGTACAAGATACAGTTTTTGTAGTCCGCCGCGGGCTCTTACCCCGCTATGCCTGGATCATGCCACAATGATCGATCAACGGATCCATAAGATTTGCTGGCTGTATCTTTGGTAGCTTAAGCATGTACAAGACACTTTGTCTGGAGCAGGATTCGAACCTGCGATTAACTGCTGTGAGCAGTTGCTTTAACCACTAAGCGATCCGGTATGGTTGCTGTAAGTGTCTTTATGCTTTACAAAGCACATTTTTCATCCCCTTGCTACGAACAAGGTGCTTTCAAAGCTAAGATCATTGCTGTCTGTGCTTTTGTGATTCCATGCTATATCAGATTTAGAGATATGAAAAGTGGCATTATATGACATGATAACAACCCCAAAATGGTTGTATAAATCCAATAAATATAATATAATTGCATTAAAACATGACCCCAATATGGAGATGTATATGACTGAGAAATATAAAATATATCTTCCAGAAGATATGCGAACGCGCCTTATGAATGACGCGGAGCTCTTCGAATTCATCAAGAAAGACGGGTCTGTCAACCTCAACGCTTTTCTGAAAGTGCTGTTAGTTGACTATTTCGATCCGTACCGGGAAACCAAGGCGCGACTCCTGGATACAATTCTGTCGGATTTAAGTGAGTATTCATCCATTTCAGATGAAGATGCGAACGCAATTGCCGATAAGATTATCAACACATATCTGCGTGGTGGATCCGGCCGTAGTGATCGTAGCGCTGCAATTACACTCACAGTCAGTGGCGCATCACTGGATGTAATGCGCGCAATCGAAAACAACCTTTTGGGGAATATCTCTCTTTCTCAGTATGTCTATGACATGTTTCAATCCTATCTGTCCATATCAAGGAGCAATCGGGAAATGATCATTTTTCGGGACACCTTTTCTGACCTCCAGGACGCGATCAGAAAGAAAAATGTCATCACGTTTTCCTCGACAACCGTACCGGAGTTGATGTTTACCGTTGAGCCATATATGATCGCTGCATCTAAAGAAGAACAGTTCAATTATCTTCTATGCCGTGACAAAAAGACAGGTTTTCCGAGAACCTTCAGGGTTTCCAGGATCCAGGCGCTCTATATCACGCCGGAGAAATATGAACCAAATGAAAAGATTATCAGGGAATTGCAGGAAGCAGCTGCCCGGAGTCCGCAGAGCGTGTCCAGAAGTGTTGAGGCAAAAGTACGGCTGACGGACAGGGGAATTAAGATGTTCCGGGCAATCACCAAAAACAGACCGGACGTCTTGAAGAAAGAGGACCATATCTATTTCTTCAACTGGCCCAAAAAACAACTGGAAGAGTATTTTCAGAGGTTTGGCAGGGATGCGGTGATCTTGTCCCCCGAGGAATGTCGCGAATCTGTTAGGATTTTTTACGGTAAAGCGTTGGATGCTTACGCAAAACCTGTATAATATTGCTATTGTATAGAAGGCGTTGTGCTACTATAAAGGATCAGAATAATGGAAGAGACCATTGATAAGAAATCATCAAATACAATAGCGATTCTGCTATCTATGGGCCTTACTGCGACGATAGTACTTATCATCGCAAAGATGTTACAGTTATATCCCTTTGGGAATAATGCACTTCTGTATTCGGATGGAGAGCAGTATCTGGGATTCTTGAGTTATTTCCGTGACATAGCCAGGACGAAGAGTAATCTCTTGTACTCATGGGAATACGTTTTGGGCGATAACATGATCCCGGCGATGGCATATTATGCGCTGAGCCCCTTCAATGTACTGCTGTTTTTATTCAAAAGCGATCTGATTCTGGGAATACACTTCATAGCGTATGTAAAGTTTATCGTAGCTTCCATTTCCTTCTGTGTTCTGCTTAACCGTAGATATGAAGAGTCGTCGCCGGTGATAAGGGCGTTATTCTCCGTCTGTTATGCATTGTCGGGTTATATGGTTTTCTACACGTGGAACCTTTCCTGGATGGATGCCGTGATCATTCTCCCGGTTGTTGTTCTTGGGCTGTATAAGCTTCTGGATGGAGAAACGGCATTAGTGTACATCCTGTCACTTGGATATATTGTGATTTCGCAGTATTACCTTGCCTTTATGATCTGTCTGGCTACCATCATATTCTATGTCGCTTACCAGTTTATATATCAAGAGAGCTTTCTGGCTGGAGTGAAGCAATCATTTCTGAGATATGCGGTATCTTCGCTCATCGGCGTTGGATTGGGAATGCCGGTTCTGCTTACCGTAGTTCTTGCATTACCCCAGCACCGAGTAGTCAATATCCTTGATGATTACAAGAATCGGGGCGTCAATCTTCGCTTTATTGACTTTGTTTCCGGTATCTTCACGGGTCGGTCGGAATTACAAGCAGAGAATAATCCGATTATCTATGTTGGAGGGGTCGTTGTTCTAGTGCTGCTGGTTCTGTTCTTTACAAACAGAAGCATCAAGGCCAGGGCTCGACTTGCAGTCGGCGGGGTCATCTTATGCTTCGCTTTATCTTGCTTTTCATCCACGGTGAATCTCCTCTGGCATGGGATGAGCGATAATATCTGGTGCAATTACCGGTATTCGTTCATTATCTGTTTTGTGCTATTGCTGACAGCATTCCATTCCCTGCAGAGACTGCCGGGGGCAGATATAAACTATGGACCGACAGCCGCGATTGCAGTTGTGATCACCCTCTGGGTACAGACGGAATTACAAGGGTCGTTTCATGGGAAGGGAGTGATCCTGGACACAGTTGTTCTGATCGTATCCCTGTTCCTGGTTATCTATTTCAAGCAAAGAACAGAGCTTTTATCTATGTTGCTCTCGGTCATTATGATTCTGTCCGCGCTCGTTAATGCTGACATGATTATAGCCGAGCAGAGTGCGGAAACTAAGACCCCGGACTACTATTTTGGTAATCTGGCAGAGATTCAGGCGTGTAAAGATCTGATTTCGGATGATGGATTTTATCGTATGGAACGGTCTTACAACTGGCATGACAATGATCCGATGATTTACGGATACAATGGGATGACAGCTTATGCATCTCCGATCGACTTTGACTTTGTTGTCCCTGCGATGGATTACGGTATGGTTCAGTTCTGGTGGTGCGGGCGTTTTAACAAGGATCTCCCGGTTCTGATGGACGCTTTCCTTGGGTTTAAATACTTCCTGTATCAGGACGATCCGATGGAAAAGCCCTATCAGTATATTGGGACAGCAAGTGATGTTTTGGTATACAAAAACCAGTTCGCAATGCCATTCATTATCTCCGGTAATAGCGATGCGGATGCGAAAGAGAACGTTTTTGAGTCTCTCAATGCCTTATGGCAGAGCGTGACCGGTGTTTCCGATGGGAGATTCTACGAGGATCTGGCGAAGAATGCCGTGGAACAGACTACGGTTGGTGATTTATACTCGCTGACCTTTACCCTGGACACCCCGTCTCTCGTGTATTTGTATCTTCCGGACGGGACAGGTGATGCATATTATGAAAACTCCACCGGTTCCGATAGCATCAACTGCAGTGGTGACAAGAGAGTCTACTGCATGGGGGAACAACCGGCAGGAGAGGAGGTGTCGGTTTATGTCACGACCAGCACGCCTGATCGTGTGGCCATTTACAGGGAGAATGCTGATTTGATAGAGAGTACCTGGAGTAATGCCGTGAAATCTGGCCTGAACGTTGAGGAGATCAGTAGCTCACGCCTGAATGCAATTTATTCGGCAGAATCAGACAAGGTGGCTTTTGCTTCAATTCCTTATGATGAAGGCTGGCACGTGTATATCGATGGGAAGATGGTTAAAACAGAAGCGCTGTGGGGATTATATACGAAATTTGACATCCCAGCAGGGGATCACACGATAAAACTGGTCTATTATCCTCCGGGCTTCATTCCCGGACTTGTAATATGCGGAATCTGCTTTGTACTCTTTATCATCATATGGGTGAAGGAAGAGAAGACTGTGAGGAAAGAGGAAGAGGCATCGGAAGAAAATGAGGCCCAATCTACTTGATTACATTGCGGATTTTCGCAAAGTGTTGATTTTACAAGCTTCTTCTGCTACAATTCCTCATTGGATCCATATTTGACAAGGCTGACAGGAATGTAAGCCCGTCAAATCCAATGAACAACAGAGTTCCCTGCAGAGCATCTTTCCAACGGGAACCCGAAAGGAAGCCCGAAAGGAGAAAGAAAATGGCTGCAGCAAAGAAACCGGCAACAAAGAAGACCACGACGATCGCAAAGAAGACGACCACGACAACGAAGGCAACGGCTGCAAAGAAGCCCGCTGCCAAGACAACCGCAAAGAAGGCTGCGAGTGCTGTGAAGAAGGCAGCAACAGCGAAGGCTGCGGCAACAGTTGTCAAGAAGGCAGCTGCCGCAAAGAAAGCTACCACGGCGAAGAAGACAACAACGGCCGCAAAGAAGCCGGCTGCAAAGAAAACAACCGCCGCCAAGAAGCCCGCTGCCAAGAAGGCAATCACTGTTACGAGCCTTACGGCTACCGAGAAGAAGCTTATCGAGCTGTACAGAGGTGCAAAGACAGTCACAAAGACAGCCGCTGTCGCACTGCTCAAGGCTGATCAGAAATAAGAATTACCCATCGTTCTATCATATGAAATGCAAAGAGCTCGGATTCACAATCCCGGGCTCTTTTTTCGTTCCCCGGACAAAACATCAATATAAAATTTGAGAATTTCTTCATCCCTTTTCGTCAATCCGCAAATATCGTCAGTATCTGAAATCAGAGGAGGATATCACTATGTCCATGAGTACAGATGTTGCAATAGAACTTGCGGATCAGACTGCTATGTTCGTTACGGCTTCCGGGGCATCCTGGAGGTCGTTCATGCGATTCTCGGCAAGAAATTACAAGTATTCATTTCGGGATCAACTGATGATCTATGAGCAGAAGCCGGATGCGACGGCATGTGCGTCGCGGGATCAGTGGGAAATGAATCTGGACCGCAGCATAAAGGAGGATGCCCAGGAGATCGCACTGCTGGATGAAAGCGGAAATAGCCCGGAAATCCACTATGTGTATGACGTGACGGATACGGACGGGGACGATGCCAGAGAGATCGGCCTGTTCGTAATGAAGCCCGCTTATCGAACGCTGATACATAAGAAGCTCACAGAGGCCTTTCAGATTAAGCAGGAAGAGACGATGGAGGATGCCATCCTGCGGGTCTCTCTGACACTTGCCTGTGATCACTGGGACGAAAACAGGGATCAGCTGATCGGTACCTTACGGCAGGCGTTTCCGGAGGATGCCACCGTAAAGGATATTGCAACAACATATGTGGCACTAATGGCGCAGAGTGCGGCATACAGTCTGATGACACGGCTGACGGATAATCCGGACAAAGTGATACGGATGGAAGGGTTCGATGCGGTATCGATCTTTAATAGTAATGCGGCTGCATATGCACTCGGGATTGCTGTAAACAGCGTTACGGTTCGTGTATTCCGGGAGATCATGATGAGCGTACGCTCCTATGAAAAGACAAAAAGACAGCAGGTTGCCAGTGAAGCAACTGACGAGAAGGAAGCGCGAATCATTGAGACGAAGACTGTAACGGAACCGGAGATGAAGCCCGAAGCAGAAACTGAGCCAAAGGCGGAGCTGGAAACGGAACCCATGCCGGAATCTATCGCTGAACCCGAACCCGATCCAACGCCTCTACCGGAATCCGTTACAGAACCTGAACCAGACCTTACTCCCCCGCCGGAGCCCGTCGCAGAGCCGGAACCGGATCCCCTACCGGAGCCTGCGTCGGAATCCCAGGAAGACAACCAGGCAGAGCAGGCGCCTGAACCAGAGCCGGAGCCGGATCAGGTGCCGGAAGAAAAGCCGGAACCCCCTCAGAATTTACGAACCATAGCGATCATCGGCAGCAGTCTGACGAAGGAGGACATCGAGAGCGTGGATCGTGAGTATCCGGTCGTGCTGGAGATCTCCCCTGTCGAGTTTGACCGCATTCTGACGAAAGGGACGCTGTCGGAATGGGGAAAGGAACGGGTGCGGGAGTTTTTTGATGCACAGCCGGATCTACAGAAGAGGATCCGGTTCCTGATGAGTGAATTCGGCGTGGGCGGCAGGAACTGGGTGCTGCCAGGAAATATTGGCGCATACATCGACTACTGTTCCAAAGGCATCACGATCTGGCGTTACAGAGACAGCCAGGAGGTGCGCTACGGATGGGAGGAGGTGGCGAACCGGATCGATCAGCTGCTCTCCCAGGGAAGATACCTGCCGGTAGAAAAACAGGATCAGCCCATTCGGATCACAAGTGTGGATGAGAAACATACGGAGCAGACAAAACTTCGTGACACCATTCCGCAGCCTGTCTTTCAGCTGCCGATACCGGTGCGCCCGATGGCGGCGAATGCGAAGGTCGTCGGCAGAGATGTCTGACACGGAAGGAGATGAACCGGAATGAGCTGGAAGATACCCTTCAGATCGGAGCGCGAAAGGGAAAAGCTGCAGTCGCTGAAAAGAACGTGCAGGCTGGTCGTGGTGTGCTGCCTTTATCTCGGCTTCTGGCTCGGTGCGGCCTTTGAACGCTATGACAGGGAGTTCGCGGAGATGGCTGGTTCCCTTCTGCAGGACTTCTTTTCCATGATCCCTGTTGATCACTGGCTGGGGAAGTTCCATATCACCCAATGGCCCGGTCCATTTTATCTCTGGCCGTCGAACATCGGATGGATCGCAGCAGTGTTATTGGCAGGCGGTCTGTTCTGCATGAATGAGTACATCAAGCTGGTGATGAATCAGAATATGCGCCCCGGTGAGGAACATGGTTCGGCCAGATTTAACATGAACTACGAAGGCTTAAGACAGAGCTATGTCATGAGCCCGGCTGTACTGGAGATCATGATGGCAAAAAGGGTTGCCAGGGCCAGGATGAAGTATAAGGATCAGCCGAAAAAGCTGCGCAAATATGAAGCGCAGATGAAGCGCCTTACCAAAACGATACGGATCTCCGGCGGGCGGGTTGTCTGCGCCCGCCATAGCTTTACCAAAGCGGAGATCCTCTTCTGCATGCGCTACACCCAGATCTATTCGAAGAATGTGGCACTATCGATGGACACGAAACTCACGCAGTTAAACCTCAATACGGTCGTTTTCGGCGGTAGCGGCGCGGGCAAGACGAGATTCTTTATCCTGCCGAATGTCCTGCAGGGGAACTCATCCTATGTCATCACCGATCCCTCCGGGGAGATCATGATGAAGACCGGACATTACCTGGAACAACAGGGTTATGCCATCAAGTGCCTGAACATCGAGCGGATGGAGGAATCCCAGCGATACAACCCCTTTGCTTATGTCTATGAGGATTCGGATATCCCGATCATGGTCGATGCTCTGATCTCCAACATCGAAGGTCCGAAGAAAGGAAGCGGCGGGGATAACAAATTCTGGGACGAGAC
>JAIKYU010000080.1 GCA_024682835.1 Lachnospiraceae bacterium
CACTTACTCCTCGATATGCTCAAGCCCCTGCCCGATAATTGTCCGCACGTGATCGTCCGCCAGGTAGTAAAAGATGCTCTTGCCGTCTCTTCTCGCGCCGACAAGATGCGCCTGCTTCAGAATCCGCAGCTGATGGGACACTGCGGACTGCGTCATGGACAAGGTCTCCGCGAGGTCACACACGCAAATCTCCGTGTCGAACAGGGCAAACAGAATACGCATCCGCGTCGAATCACCGAACACCTTGAACAGCTCGGCCAGATCCGCCAGCGCGTCCTCATCCGGCATGGACGCCCTTGCAATTCTCAGGCGCTCCGGGTGCAGCTTTCTCACTTCACATTGTTCCACATCCAGCAGACTCATCCTATCCACCTCAGACAAACACGGTTCCAGACGCAATTTCAAACATATGAACATTTATTCATATGTTTGTATAATAAACGTCTTCCGGCCGTCTGTCAAGTGCAAAAGGATATTTTTTGAAATTCTGAATTCCTAAGAGAATTCGCGCGTGAAATCATAGAGCGCGGGGGTGTCGACGAACATGCGGTAATACATATCATGCTGCCCGCTCAGATCCTCCATCCTGTTGACGGTGTTGTTGAGAACGAACACATCGTTGTAAACCAGCGACCACATCTTCGCCAGGGAAATTTTTCATGAATTCGGCGGCTTGTACAGTCCCAGCACGCACAGGCCGTGCCTGTGGCGGCCTGCAGTCCCCGTAAGCATGTGCGACACATCAGCAAAGGGGCCTGCCGTTCTGCCGTTTTCCGTCAGATTGTGCGCCGTCCACCCGCGATCGCCGCGGGTCATGCAGACGGTATGCACCCCCCGGCGGATATCCTCTCCGTCATTGTAGAAGCTCACGATGAGACAGGGGTATTCCCGTGCAATCCGGTCAAACAGTCGCCTGTCGGTCACAAATTCCGTCTTCCACGCACCGTCCCTCCACCATCGCGAAAAGAAACGCACAAGGGCAAGCGGCGATGTGCCGAAGCGGCCGCCCAGCGCCATACCGGAACGGGAAAACAGATGCACCAGCGCTGGAAAGGGGATCCGCTCTCCACCGTAGAAGTAGACCAGCGCATTGTAAACCGCGATCACCTCGCACCCTGCTGCCGCCACCGTGGATCGTCCGAAGGTCTCTTCCCTTCGATGCCGCTGATCCTCCATATATCCCGCAGGAGAAGTGTCCGCGGTGCAAAGACACGGATCGGCGCGCATGGAGGCAGCGGTCCTGTGAATGCATAGCAGATCATAAATCCGCAGAACCAGCCCGTTGGGCACATGCTGCGGAATCCATCTGCTGATGGCGGCAAGTATCCGTTTACCCACAGGTGATCACCTCCCAGGCACGCACTGCTTCGTGTGTGTGTCTCCGTCAGCTGTTGTCCTTCCTGTCCGGATCACTGTACGCAGGCTGCCCTTCGGCAAAGAAGTTCGGAAACAGCTCCTTGCAGATAAACAGCATGATTGCGGCAAATGGAATCGCAAGCAGAATCCCGACGACACCGAACATCCGGCCTCCGACAATGAGGGTGATCAGGATCCAGATCGCGGGCACACCCAGGGAACCGCCGAAGAGCTTTGGTTTTAAGATGTAACCGTCAATCGTCTGCAAAACGATGGTAAAAATGAGGAACCAGAGCGCATACCAGGGATTGACCAGCACAAGGATCAGTCCGCCGATGATCGCGCCGGCCAACGGTCCGAAGGTGGGCGCCAGATTGGTCACGCCGACGACGACGGAAATCAGGACACTGTAGGGGATGCCTGCAATCAGCATGAAAATGCTGTTGATGATTCCCACCAGAATGCCGTCCAGCAAATCAAAAGCGATGAACCGCACAAAGATCTCATTGCACCGCTTCCAGTAACCGGAGAGCTGTTCGTAACGCGCGTCGTTGAAAATAAGATGAAGCAGCTTCTTGAGCAACTCCTTCATCCGGTATTTGTCCGCCATGAAGTAGACCGCGACAAAAACAGAGAGCACGCCGTCCCATACACTGGAACCGATGCTGCTGGCAACACCGCCGATGCTTCCCATGTTGTCCGTCACGAGGCTGGTGATGGAACCCAGGATATCCTCAATCCTGCCGATGGATTCGGAAAGATCAAACGGACCGGCAACGGTTTGACTCTGCAGGTGCTGTAACATCTCCCGCAGGGAGAGACTGTAGCCTCCCACATTGGACACAAAAGTGGAAATGCTGTCCACCAGCTGGGGAATCAGCAACACCATCAGGACGGCGATACAGGCAACCATCACAAGAAGCGTCATGGCCGTTGCGAGCGCCCGTCTTCTGGCGATATGACTGATTTTTCTGAGAAGCGTCCGCTCAAACAGATTGGCCAGCGGATTGAGGACGTAGGCGATCACCAGTCCCAGAAAAACCGGCCGGACCCACTCGTATACCTTAGCAAAGCCGCTTGCCACCAGATACAGGTGCGTGATGATCACGTAGAACAGAATGGCCGTGCAGGCCGCTATCGCCGCATTGGCCCACGGCTGGTTCTTCAGATTTTTCCACCACTTCATTTTTTCTCCCCTCCTCCGCAAAAGATCGTTTGAAACCGCAGGAACAACGGTTGTAGATTAATGTCTCCAAGCTGCGCGACGACGATCGAAAGAATCATCAGCGCGCATCCGGACAATTCACGCAGAGACAGCGCCTCCCGCAGAATCAGCCATCCCGCCAGCGCGCTGAACACGCTCTCCATACACATGGCAAGGGAAGCGACGGGCGGACTCACCTCCCGCTCTCCCAGCGTCTGAAGGGTGTACCCCACCCCGCTGGAGAAAATTCCCGCGTACAGTATGGCAGGCAGCGCGGCGCGCACAGCTTCTGCAGTTGTGCTCCGCTCCCACAGGAGCATGCAAACGGTCGCAAAAAACGCCTCAAATACAAACTCCAGACAGGTCAGCTGCACCGCATCCACCCGATGCGCGTAACGGGCGATAAACATAATCTGAAAGGCAAACAGGAATGCGCAGGCAAGCGTCCACAGATCCCCTCTGCCGATCCGGAATCCGTCCCTGACACAAAGCAGATACAGTCCGCAGACCGACAGCACCACGCACAGCCAGATCCTGCGCGGCGGCCGCTTTCCCGCAAGCACCGACAGAACCGGAACCAGCACGACATACATGGCTGTGATAAAGCCGGATTTTCCGGCCGTGGTCTGCGCGATGCCGATCTGCTGCGCGGCGCTTGCCGCGAACAGGAAAAATCCGGTAATCAGACTGCCCGTAAGCAGCACGCCCCTCTTTTCCCGATGCGCCTCTTTGCTTACTGCGGTCTCTTTTTCCCGAGCGTGTCCTCTGATCAGGATCAACGGAAGAAGAGCCGCCGCTCCCAGCCAGCTGCGAAGCGAGAGAAAGGTGAACGGACCGACATGCTCCGCGCCGATTGACTGTGCGACAAAAGCGACGCCCCATATGAGCGCCGCGAGTAACAGGAGCATGGAGTAAAACGCCTCCCTGTGCCTGCCGGTCATCATAATCCCCAATCGTACTGGCTGGAGGTCTTTCTGGTGACAAAGAAGCGATCCAGTTCCTCGAGCAGCTCTTCTCTGCTGATCGTCTTAAGCAGATACCGCTCCGGCTTCAGGCCGATCACCTTCTTGATGCTGGCCTTGTCACTTTTGCCGGTGAGAAACATGACCGGAATATCACTGGTGCCCACCTCACTTTTCAGCATCTCCAGGACGCTCGGTCCCGAAGTGACGGGCATCTCGTAGTCCAGCAGTACCAGATCCACTGAATTGCGCGCCAGCCAGGTGATCGCCTGCATGCCGGAGTTGACGATGGACACGCGGAAACGATCCTTGAGCCACGTATGAATCATGCGCAGATAGGTCACGTCGTCGTCGACGACAAGAATGCTCTTCTTGCGGTTTTCCATGGCGCGTTTATCCGTCAGAATCCGAACCTTGTCCATCAGCGCACGCATATCGATCGGCCGTTCGAACCAGGCAGCGAGGCTCTCCTTCGGCAGCACCGCGGTCGCCTTGTCGAATTCTTCCGGCGTGCCGATCAGGATCACCATCTTGTCCTCCTCGATGCTGATATCCTTAAGATACACCAGCACCTTCATGGCGTTCTCCATATCCTCATCCATGTACAGAATATAGATATTGGTTCTGTCGCCATACTGCGAGATGCTCTCCACATCGGCCACCGAATAGGTGACCTCATAGCCGGCCTCCCGCAGATTCCGCTGCAGCGCCTTGGAGATAAAGGTCTCCCGCGCACTGATCACAAGCACAAAATTCGTATCCTTATCAAAGACCATCCCTGCACCTCTTCTTCATCATCTCAGGACATCATACACTCCAGCTCGCTTCGGGACAACGGGCGGGAGAAATAATTTCCCTGATACCAGTCAACAGACAAAAGCTTACTCTTCTCATACTGTTCCTTGGTCTCGATTCCGACGACGACAACCTCATGATTCAACTCATGCACCATACGGATACTGTTCTCAAAGATGGTCCAGCCGTCCTCGCTCCTTTGCGCTTCCCACAGCAGCCTCTTGTCCATCTTTATCATATCAAAATCCAGTAAAAAAATGGAGTACAAATTTGAAAAACCTGTTCCGTATCCCTCCATGGAGAACATGAAGCCCTCCGCCTTCAGCTCGCGAATCACCGCATCAAGCGACACATAATCCAGCGCGGCGACGGTTTCCGTGATCTCAAAATTGATCCACGACGGCTCCACCTGGTACCGGCTGACAATTTTTTTCACACGCGATACGAAATCGGGATTCATACACTGCACCACGGAAAGATTGACATTGATATAGTGAATTCCGAGCTTCTTCGGAATTCCGGACTCCAGGAATCCGCAGACCTCCTCCAGCGTGTATTCCCCGAGCTGTTCGATCATGCCGTTGCGCTCTGCCGCCGGTATGAATTCGCCGGGGAAGAGCTCGCCGAATTCCGGATCGTTCAGACGGATCAGGGATTCCGCGGAATACATCTGCCGGCCATCCTTCGTGTATACCGGCTGATA